>DAORHY010000333.1:0-4104 GCA_035438225.1 Bacteroidia bacterium | reverse complement strand
AAACAAAAGTTCGATCACAGTTTCCGGTACCGGCGATGCAACACTGCTTTAGGTTGTCCATCAGCTAAATTATATCGATGAAGAGAAAAGATCTCCGGAAATCATGCGTATTCAGGATTCGCTCGATCAGACTTCTTTGGATATTGAAAAAAACACCGGACTCGGTAATGTCTATACGCAGGAAGCTGCATTGTTGTCAGCAAATAAATCAGTCGGAGGGGCGAATTCAGGGGTTGATCCTGATAACCTGAAGGAAGTGGCTGATATTTTCAGGGAACGCATGATTGATCTCACCATTAAACTGATTGATATACACAAAGAAGAAAAACGTTTGGCTGAAAAATTTAAGAAATTAAATGCACAATTGATTGAATTGAAATCGAAAGATAATAAACCCACCAGCAATATCCTGATCACACTCTCTGCCAAAGCCAGAACGAATGTTAATTTCACCGTTAGCTATTATGTCAGCGGAGCGTCCTGGACTCCCAAGTACGACATTCGCGCAACGGATATTCAGAGTCCAGTCCAATTGTTTTACAAAGCAGATATAACTCAGAATACCGGTGAAGACTGGAAAGATGTAAAACTGATTCTGTCAACAGGAAATCCTTCCCTCGGAGGTAACAAACCGGTCTTGCTGCCCTGGTATCTTGATTTTTATAATTCAGGTAGTCAATGGCAGAAACCAATGAATTTGACAAATCAGGCTCCTGCGGTGATGGAACTGCAATCGGTAGAAATTCGAAGTGGTAAGCAGGAAGAAACGGATTTGCAATACAATACAGTCAGTGTTGAACAAAATCAACTGAGTACTGATTTTGAGATTCAAATTCCATATTCTGTTCCCTCTGACAGCAAGCAATACACTGTCGATATTCAGTCCCATGAATTACCTGCATCGTTTACCTATTATGCAGCTCCAAAAATTGACAAAGACGCTTTTCTTATGGCAAGAATCACCGGATGGGAAAATCTTAACCTCCTGGCCGGAAAAACAAATGTGTATTTTGAAGGAAGTTTTGTCGGAGAATCATCCGTAGATCCCCGGAGTGCCAATGATACGCTTGATTTATCTCTGGGCAGGGATAAGACAATAATAATACTCAGAGAAAAACAAAAAGACCTGAATTCCTCAAAATTCGTCGGGGGAAATATTGTCAAGGAATTAAATTATGAAATCACTGTCCGAAACGGAAAGAAACAACCCATACAGATTACACTGGAAGATCAGGTTCCGGTGACCAGAAATAGCGATATTAAAATCAATGTACAGGAATATTCATCCGGTAATTATTCGGAAGACAATGGAAAAATTACCTGGAAATTAAATATTGCCCCTGCTGGTGTTGAGAAACGAAAGCTTAACTTCACAGTAAAATATCCGAAAGATAAAGTGATTTCAGGCCTTTAAAATGGCGGTGTTTATTTGTTTCTTCTTATCTGTCACAGGCAAGAATTAAACTCTTATCTGTTATCTCTAAACCCCTTCATTTTTTACTCAATTCCGGTCGCAACCACGCTGATCAATACTTCCGTCAAATTTACTGGCATCGCATCTCTTTTTTCCGTTTTTTTGTGCTTCCGCCAGAAGCCCTATTTTGATCAAAATCAGTAAAATAATCCGCATTTTCATTTTAATTACGGGCTTCTGCCTGCTTTTAGGGGAAAATACTGTAAATGGTCAATGTTCGGGAATTGTGGCCTCCTATCCATACCGGGAAGATTTTGAAAGTGGCACAGGTTCCTGGACTGCTGGAGGCACGAATACAGATTGGGTTATGGGAACACCCTCCAAGGCGGTGATTAATTCTGCTGCAAGCGGGAATAACTGCTGGATCACCGGAGGTTTGACAACCGCATTTTATAATTATGGTGAACGATCCTGGGTGATGAGTCCTTGTTTTGATTTCAGCGGACTTGTTAAACCCATGGTAACGGTTTCTGTTTTCTGGGACACGGAATACCTGTATGACGGTGCTAATTTGCAGTATTCAACAGATGGATTTACATGGAAAACGATAGGCAGCGTTTCGGAGCCGGATAATTGTGTCAATCAGAACTGGTACAATGTGAACAGTGTTACCAATCTTTCCGGATTAACAAACAACAATCAAGGCTGGGCTGGTACTGTTCAGTCAACTTCCGGTTCCTGCAGAGGTGGTCACGGGAGCGGGGGATGGATGGAAGCGAAACATTGTTTGTCTGAATTGGCAGGACAATCGCAGGTCATATTCCGTTTTATTTTTGGTTCCGGAACTACCTGCAACGACTATGACGGCTTTGCATTTGATCTTTTTAAAATCGAAGAAACGCCTGCTGTTCCTTTTACAATTGCAAGGAACTGCATTGCATCGAATGTTGTCGAATTTGATGACGCAGGAGCTGCCTGCCATACTTTTTGGAACTGGAACTTCGGAGATCCTGCTTCTGCATCCAATACGAGTAATCTCCAATCGCCTCAACATACATTCACCGCTCCGGGTAAATATACGGTGACTCTCTATTCGGGTAATGAGTGTACACCGGAAGTCAGCGCGACAACAGATGTTTATATTTTGTTCGTTTCCACGTCATCTACACCCGAGACGTGTGTGAATGCAAAAGATGGCACAGCCAGTGTGCATGTATCAGGCAGTCCTGCCATCAGTCAATACACATGGAATACCGATCCGATTCAAACCACAGCAACAGCTGTCGGACTGAGTGCAGGACAATATGCCGTGAATATTACGGCTGCTAATTCCTGCGCAGCGGATGCACATATCGATGTTCTCATCGGACCGGATGCTTTTCCCAGGCCCGATCTCGGCCCGGATTCTACTTTGTGTCCCGGATCCTTCATTTTTCTTGATGCAGGGAATTATCAGTCTTTCCTATGGCAGGATTCGTCTGCATTGCAGTCCTATGTTGTTGAAAAAGCCGGTTTATATACGGTTCGAATTACGAACTCAGCGGGCTGCACCGGGAGTGACACTATACAGATTTCGGAAGATTGTTTGAATGACATTGTTTTTCCAAATGCTTTTACACCGAACGGGGATCAGGTAAACGATTTGTTCCTTCCGGTTGGAAGTGAAATTTCCAATTACAATCTGAGCATTTACAACCGCTGGGGCCAGTTAATGTATGAGACAAATGATCAAAATGCTGGTTGGGATGGGACACTCAGTGGCAGAAGGCAGGAGGCGGCTGTTTATTTGTTCAAAGCCGGATATTCTGTCCGCTCCGGTGATGTGAAAGAGAAAACAGGAAAACTAATACTGATCCGGTAAGCATTGCGGATATTATATTTTTATGAAGGTAGTATTCGTCCTCTTTTACTCCTGCCTCTTAATTCCACTGAATACTGTTTATGGAACGGAGTCACTACCTTTAAATCAGGGAAAAGGGTTCCGGTACAATAGCTTCCTCCTGAATGCTGTCCCTGATACTCTCCACCCTGTGACAGGATGCCTGCAAAATGCACCTGCTCCCGATGCGAAAAGAACAAAATTGTTGTTGTATTCAACTGCCGGGTTGTATCCGGTAAGTATGTATTGGTTGTACACACAATGGTATCAAAACTATCCACAGTCTGGATTTCATTTTTTTAATGACAATGCGGAATGGGAGATGATGGATAAATTCGGGCATACGTGGGACGCTTATTCCATAGCGAAACCACTGACCAAATGTTTTCGCTGGTCGGGGTACAGCAATAAGAAATCCACTCTGATTTCATCGGGGATTTCTTTTCTCTACCAGACCACTGTTGAAGTTTTTGACGGATTTTCTGATGAATGGGGGTTTTCAACAGGAGATGTTTTGTGCAATACTGCCGGGATCGGATTGTTTGCTGCACAGCAATTGGGATGGGAAGAACAGCGTATCGTTTTAAAATATTCTTTTCACCAGAGCAAGTATGCTCAATACAGACCAAATTTACTGGGAAGTAATTTGCCGGAGAATATTCTGAAAGATTATAACGGGCTGACTTATTGGGCAAGTATTCATCCACGGTCATTTTTGCCGCAAACCCAATGGTTGCCGCGATGGCTCAGCCTTGGTATTGGTTTCGGAGCAGAAGGAATGACGGGCGGGAAGGAAAATCCAAAGTCAGTT
>DAORHY010000332.1:0-4130 GCA_035438225.1 Bacteroidia bacterium | reverse complement strand
CCGCACTGCTGAATGCGCAGGTGTACATGCAATCGTCATCCCGGTGAAAGGCGCTGCACAGGTGAGTTCGGATGCGATCCGTACTTCTGCAGGAGCCCTGAACCGGATCCCCGTTTGCAGGGAAGCCAGCCTGAAAAATACGGTCAGCTATTTGCAGCAAAGTGGGTTCCAGGTTGTGGCCGCAACCGAGAAAGGAAAGGACTACCATTTTCAGACCGATCTCAGCGGGCCACTCGCTGTTGTCATGGGATCCGAGGAAGATGGCGTTTCCCCGGAGTTAATCAGGATCTGTGATAAGTTGTTAAAGATTCCGATGATTGGAACTATTCCTTCGCTGAATGTATCCGTAGCCTGCGGTGTTATGTTGTACGAGGTGATCCGTCAGCGGATGCAAGCAGATGATGTAAAATTTTGAAACGATTTAGGTTGTGGAGAATTCTGGAAAATGGACTGAGCATCCCTATCGGAAAAATGTAATCTGGATTTTGTGGTTGATCCTGGCAACCGCAGCAGCTATTCGTTTGTACGCAGGTTACCACTTGTCTCTTTCAAACGATGAATTGAGTGCCCTTACAAGAGCAAAAGCCGGTTCATTGCACGAGCTCATTCTAACAGGTGTGTATAGCGATTACCATCCCGCCGGCGTGGAGGTTTTCATCTATTTCTGGTTGAAGATTTTTGGTGAGGATTCATTTATTTTTCGCCTTCCCTTTATAGCAACCGGTATCGGATCTGTATATCTCATCTATCTTCTGGGGAAAAAATGGTTTTCTTCCTTCACAGGGTTACTTGCAGCCTCGATTTTTGCTGTGATGAAATTTACCATTCTGTATTCAATGTTTGCCAGGCTCTACAGCCCGGGATTGTTTTTTTCATTGCTGACTGTCCTTGTCTGGACCGGTATAATTTTTCCTCCTGAAGGTAGGGGAGCGGAGAAAGTTGGGATCAGGAAGTGGGTGTGGCTGGTGCTGACCATGTCGGCTTGCACATACATTCACTATTTTTCATTTGTATTCGTTGCCGGAGTTGGCTTGAGTGGTTTGTTTTTTCTGAGAAGAAATAATTTTGTCCAATACCTGGTGTCCGGTGGAATCGTATTGGCACTGTTTATTCCCGGGTTGCCCGTTTTTCTGGAGCAAATGAAAACCGGCGATATTGGTGGCTGGCTGGCACCTCCGAAAAACACTTTTTTTCTTGAGTTTATATTTCAGTTGTTCAACCGTTCCTTTGTACTCAATGCCATTCAGATTATTCTGTCAGTCTCCGGATTGCTTGTTCTCCTACGTCATAAATCTTGGAATAAATTCCATTCACTGTCTGCGGTGTGGGTCTTGTTTTCATTCCTGGTTGCATTCGGATATTCCGTTTTACGTGCTCCTGTATTGCAGTATTCGACATTGTTTTTCTGCATGCCATTCCTCTTATTTCTCCTGTCTTCCTGTGTTGAAAGAATAATCCCGGTACGGTTCTCATTTTCTTTTATTGTGCTTGTACTGCTCGGAGGAACATGGAACACAATCTCTGAGGGAAAATTATTTTCAAAATCTCCATTTGGCCTTTTTAAAGATCCGGTAATGGCTTTAAACGAATGGATTGTGAAGTACGGACCAGAACAGGTGCCATGTGTTGTCAATGCAATCAATCCGGAATATATGCAATATTATTTCAGGGAATTAAAACTGGAACCGCAGGTGATTGCATACCGGGCGAATACACCAGTGAAATTCGCTGCACTTTCCGGACAACTCGATACAACGACTTCTCCTTACATGGCTTTCATCTGGAGTAATTGCGAAAATATTTATGAGGTGAACAAACTCATACTGGAAAAATATCCGGTGTTGATTGAAAAACGGATATTTTTTAATTCAGCTGCATATTTATACGGTAAAACTGGTGCTGGATTGCCATCGCCAGAAATTTATAAATCCTGTTGCGACTTTGACTCCCTTGTTTGGGACGAGGCCCGTTCCACGATCACCGATCAGTTTGCTTTCAACAGTAATTTCGCAGCGAAAATTGATTCAAGCCTGGAATTCTCACTTCATTTTCAGCAGGAAGGAAAAAATGTACCCGGATCCGGTTACCGCTGGATCAGCTGTAGGTTTTCCTGTTTTTCCGAGCATCCAGGCTTGAATGCTTTGCTTGTGATGCAAATCGACAGGGAACTAAAAACGTTGTATTATTATACCCGTCGGCTGGATGAATTTACAGTCAGGAAAGAACACTGGAATTCAGTTGTAATGTCTTGTCCATTGCCGGATGATTTCAAACCGGAGGATGTGGTAAAAGTTTATCTCTGGAACAAAGAAAAAGAGGCCTTCTTCGTCGACAATTATTGTGTCTCTTTCGACCAGGGGGATGATCCTTACCAGGAATAGTTTTATGTTCCGGTGAATTAGTCTTCCGCAACGGCTCCGCCCTTGTAAAGTTGAGCACGGTATTTCAGGGAAGGGGAGGGAATGAATTTTCCCAGGCCGAGTTTGTCCCAGACTTCATCAATTCGTTTTATGGTGGTCATTTCAGAAGCCAGGATGTTTGGCCAGTTGCGTTGAAATCCATCGTACTCTTTTGTTTTGCGGGTGCCGTCAAAAGCTGCATGAGAGGCGTATTCTTCCGATGAAGATTCCATCAAAAGGCAATCCCTTTTCGGGTCTACATTATTTGCGAAGCGCCAAACGCTATCTGCAATTTCCGTGATGTCAATGGTGTGTTCCAGAAAAATCACAACCTTAACTCCACTGAATTCATGCAACTTGAAAAGTTTTGCGCTCAGTTCTTTGATGTGGTTTTTCCTGTTCTTTTCGACCGAAATGAATACCAGAGAAATACCCATATCCAAAAGGGTGTCGTTGACAGAATGAATTTCTGGATACAATGTCCTTATTTTTTTCGTGTCGATGATCCCGGATTTAATCTGCAATACTGAAGAATCTGAAACGGACCTCCCGGCCAGTTCTTCAACTGTTTTTTTTGTCCCATCCAAGCCTATTTTTCCTCCATACGCCATCACACTGCAACTGTGATCCAGCACATCAACGGGCCCTTGTGTAAAGTGCGTATCGTATTGTGGGTCGAAGTTTTCGCTGATATACCGTGCCACCTCGATTGTGTCATGAATATTTACATCACCGTCAACGACGATCATCATTTTGGTAAACATCATTTGCCCGGCTCCCCAAAGACTGTGCATAACTTTCGATGCCTGTCCCGGATATTCCTTCCGGATTTTTACAATGACAAGGTTGTGAAAGACTCCTTCAACCGGCATGACCATGTCAATGATCTCCGGTACCATTGTCATTTTTATCGGCACCAGAAAAATCCTTTCCGTTGCTTTTCCGATCCAGGCATCTTCTTGTGGCGGAATTCCAACAATGGTAGCCGGAAAAACTGCATTTTTCCGGTGCGTGATGGCTGTCACGTGAAACTTTGGATAATAATCAGCCAATGAATAATACCCTGTATGATCACCAAAAGGCCCTTCCAGGATATACTCTTCGGAAGGATCAACATAACCTTCGATAATAATATCGGCATCCGAAGGCACCTGCACATCCTGTGTAAGACATTGTACGAGTTCTACTTTTCTTTTGCGTAGAAAACCTGCAAGCATATATTCATCGACTCCGTCGGGAAGCGGTGCAGTTGCAGCATAGGTATAAGCGGGATCACCGCCAAGTGCAACTGCCACTGGCATTTTCTCACCTCTTTTTTTGTATTCATTGAAATGACGGGCACTAACTTTGTGACGGTGCCAGTGCATTCCTGTCATCGTTGGGGTGAATACCTGCATGCGGTACAATCCTACATTCCGGATTCCGGTGACAGGATCTTTTGTATGGATGATTGGCAGGGTGATGAACGGGCCTCCGTCTTCCGGCCAGCATTTCAGTACAGGAAATTTCGTGAGGTCAGGGTCCTTCATGACAACTTCCTGACATTCGCCCTTTCCGCTGACAACTTTCGGCATCCATCCTGCAATGCTTCCAAGCGTTGGAAGCATTTTGAGCTTGTCGAGAATGCTGTCTTTCGGAGATGTCAGGTGCTTGAACAGTTCTTCCATGTCTTCCGAAATTGCATCCAGGTGGTTTACTCCAAGCGCCATTGCCATTCTTTTCTCAGTGCCC
>DAORHY010000331.1:0-4155 GCA_035438225.1 Bacteroidia bacterium | reverse complement strand
CCAGTTTCATACCAATAGGAAAACCGGCTCCACCCCTTCCACGTAGTCCTGAGATTTTTATTTCTTCCAGGAGATCCTTCGATGAAGAGCCCAGGATTTTTTTAAGTAAACCATAGAAAGTATCAACTCCGGGAAATGCTGATGTTAAGATTGCAGGCCCTGAACTTTCAACATGATAATTATCTTCTCTTAATTTTTTATCCTTTTTAATTTCAGCAATTGAAGAAACAGAAGTTCCGGAATAATTTTTTCCATCGTAATTGAAAGCTGAATTTTCATGACAACGACCAAGACAACACATTGCACCAACTTCAGCCGCATCGAAATGTTTCAGAACTTCATTCTTGACATGTTCCTGTGTGCCTGCAGCAAGGCAAGCGCTCCCGTTACAGATGTAAACTTTCTTTCCTTTATTATCCGGTCGAAGAAAATCATAAAATGTAGCAGTGCCGTAAACATTTGCATCACCGATAATAAATTCCGTAGCAAGTTTCGACAATTCCTGTTCCGAAGGCGTCCCGGTTTCTTTTGCAAGTGTTCCGATTTCCTCGAAAAGATTTTTTGTCAATCCTTTTCGGCCTGATAATTCACTGATATTTTTTGACATAATATTTAATTTCCGTGATCTTATCCCTTTTTAAAGGATGATCCATAAAATTATTTTTTCTCTATTGTTCAATCTTATTTTTTGAAAGTATTCTGTCTGAATGACTGTACACGGTAAGTTTATCTTCCCGGCAAAAAGCCATCAATGTAATTCCAAATTTTTCCGACATCTCCACCGCCATGCTTGATGGTGCAGATACTGCTGCAAGAAATGGAATTCCGGCAACAAAACTTTTGCTGACAATTTCGTAAGAAATTCGTCCACTCACAAGCAGGCATTTTGCATCCTTCAGTTTCCCTTGAAGAAGTAATGAGCCGATCACTTTATCGACTGCATTGTGCCGGCCGATGTCTTCTGCAACGGCAAGCATTTCTCCGTTCACCGAGAAAGCGGCAGAAGCATGTGATCCTCCGGAAGCCCGGAAAGTATCCTGACGGGCATTCATCTTTTCAAACATCATTTCAACAGCTTCCGGATTCAGCTTATTTGCATTTACAATTCCTTCTTTTCCTTCCCCGACTTTTTCAAGTTCAGATTTTCCACAGATGCCACAGGAAGAAACTGACATGATGCTCCGGTTATTCGCAATGCCTGCTCCGACTTTATCCGGTGGAATTGTCACATCCATCCAAATGATATATCCAGCCGGACTTTTTTCGCGAATTGAAATGACAGGATCGATAGCGATATCCTTATAAATATCTTCCGTATACAATAATCCACGCACCAATTCCATTTCAGATCCGGGCGAACGCATCGTGACAGTAAAAGGAGCACCATTGATCGTAATTTTCAATGACTCTTCAACAGTCAGCGTATCCTCAACAGGAAAATCAGAATTCCTTGTGTATTTATGTCCTTTAAAAGTAGTTGTTGACATACGAGTATTTCTCAATCGTGACGTAAGGGTTCCATCACCCTAAAGATATGGAGAATGTGTGGAAACAAAGCATCCATGCTTTCTTCGGCGCCTTTTGTCGAGCCAGGCAGGGCCAATACAAGGGTTTCTCCAATTAATCCGGCTACACTTCTTGACAACATACTGTATGGAGTCCGTTCCTGACCATAACTCCGCATTGCCTCCGCAATTCCGGGAATATCACGATCCAGCAAAGGTTTGATCGCTTCCGGTGTAACGTCTCGTTTCGACAAGCCTGTTCCACCGGTAAGGATGATCATATTGTATTTTTTCCCTGCCATTTCCCTAACTGTTTCGCTGATTGTTTTCGTTTCATCCGGAATAACTGTGTAATCTTCGACTTTTATTTGAAGGTTTTCAAGTTTATGAATAATTACTTTTCCAGCACGATCTTCCTTTTGTCCTGCAGAAATTGAATCGCTGCAAACAATTACTGCTGCGGAGAGACTTTTTCGGTACGCTTCTTTAAAATCAGATTTCCCACCTTTTTTCTCCACTAATTTTATTGACGTTATTTCAATATTTTTGTCAATGGGCTTCAACATGTCATAGGCAGTCAAAGCCGCTATGGATGCACCGTGCATCGCCTCTACTTCAACACCCGTTTTGTAAATTGTCTTCACTTCCACTTCAATTCGCAATTCCATTTCTTCAGGAAAATAATGTACCGCAGCATATTCAATGGGCAATGGATGACAATCCGGGATCACATCGCTGGTGTGTTTGATAGCAAACAATGCAGCAGTTTTTGCCATTTCGAAAACATCTCCCTTTGGAACTGCCTTGTTCTTTATTGCCGTCATTGTCGCAGGACTTCCCATTTTTACAATTGCACGGGCTCTGGCATAACGCAGTGTATGACTTTTGTGTGTAATATCAATCATATAATCAATTCAAATTAAGAATTTACCTTCCAAACATATTTTTCATCGTCAAAAATCTCTTTTCCCCAAATTGGTAATTTAGTCTTTATCATTTCAACCAATTCACTGCAAGCATCAGTGGCATCTTTGCGATGTTTGGAGGAAACAAAGACAAATAAATTAATTTCTCCGGAATGAACACGGCCCAGACTGTGATAAACATGCATGCAGGATAATTTGTATTTAGAAAACAACTCTTCGCGTAAAACAAGATATTGTTCATCTGCCATTTCACGATACGAACTAAACTCAATGGCTTTTACAATTTTCCCGTCAATTGAATCACTTCGGATTTGTCCCAGAAAAATCTGATGTGCACCGATATCTGTTTTTGAGCTGTGCTTTGCAATTGAAGTAGCAATGAACTCCGGACTAACAGGTCCATCCACAAACATTGTCTTTCTTTTCTTTTCTGTCAAGTTCATTTATAAAGAGATTTTTCACGAAAATTCACCCATTCCTCAACACCCCCAACTAATTTGATCAGGTTATTAAACTGATGTTTCTCAGTAAGCAATTCAATTGCTTTTTCACTTCTTTGACCACTGTTGCAATAAACGACAACTGCTACATCTCTTGAAATCTGAGTACTTTCCTTTTCGACCAGGGGCAATGGAATTTGCAAATCAACAATTCCTTCTGCCTCTGGCCATTCTCCGGGTTGGCGAACATCCAGAAATCGAACGGGTTTTCCGGAGTCAATCCACTGTTGCAATTCTTCTACTGTTATTTCTTTCATTTCACTTTCAGAATTACATTCATTCGAATATTTTGTACTTACTAGTTCATCCATAGTTCCAGGTCCGGATGTTGATTCAGCAATCGAAGCAGCTAAATCAATAATCTGTGATTGCATTGTCAGCGCATTAAAGACGAGCAATTTCCCTTTCAATACTTCTCCGATACCCGTAATTATTTTGAGCACTTCTGTTGCCTGCAAAACACCAATTATACCTGGCAACACACCCAACACTCCTGTTTCTTCACAAGAATTTTTCGATTGATCTTCAGAAGGTGTTGGAAATAATGTCCTGTAGGAAAATGTCGGCTTGACTCCTGAATTATAATTAAAGACTGAAATTTGTCCTTCATATTTATGAATTCCAGCATAAACCCAGGGTTTTGAAAGGATCCTGCAGGCATCATTGATGAGATATCGTGTATTGAAATTATCGCTGCAATCTACAACAAGATCAACTTGTGAAATTAGCCTTTCAGCATTTTCCGGAATTAGTCTTTCAGAATATGCACGAATATCCAACGTAGAATTCATTTCGGATAATTTCAGTGCAGCACATTTAGCTTTGGACTCACCGATATCGTATTCACTATATAGAACCTGGCGCTGAAGATTACTCAAATCCACAATGTCATCATCCGCTATCCCCAAAAATCCTACGCCTGCTGCAGCCAGATATTGCAAGACAGGACAGCCCAAACCACCGGCCCCAACAACGAGCACGCGTGCATTCAGAAGTTTTTCTTGTCCGGCCACGCCGATTTCTGGCAATTTCATTTGCCGTGCATAACGTTGCATATCTTTTTCTGACAACATGAATTATCCTCCTGAAAACGGTGGCATTAAAGCAACTTCATCGGATTCTTTTAATGAACAGTTTTCGTTTGCAATTTTTTTATTGACAGCAATAAGATAGTTTGTTGTCTTTGCTTCAGGATAAAGTTCATTGAAATAATTTCGCAAATCT
>DAORHY010000330.1:0-4198 GCA_035438225.1 Bacteroidia bacterium | reverse complement strand
GGCAGCAATACTTCGGTCATTCCCGGCAGGAAATCAAAAATCAGGGACTGCCGTTCCACCAGCACAGTCCTGTTGAAGATGGTGGATGTTGCGACGCTGAAGAATGGTTCCTGACTGGAAAACAAAAACTTTAGCCGTGTTTCACTGGCACCGCTCCGTGCTTCAAAATTCAGGTACTGTCCTTCTTCGGTTAAGGAATCAGAAATAAAACTGAAATACGTTGCATACGATTTTTCTCCGTCAGAATTTTTTTTTGCGGGATAGTTGGTACTGCTGTACAAAAGAAATCGTTTCATGAGTACATCCCCCCCACTGCCGAGGATACGCAGGGTTCCGGTGAATTTGTCATAATCGACAGCAAAGAATTTCCCCGAATACAATTTTACGAAAGCGGATTGCGGTGGATCTGTATCGGCAGGAACATCGGTGAGAAGGAATGACGGCATCCCTTTTTCTTCCATGACCAGATGAACATCATCGATATCCACTGCAACAGATTTCGATTCATTCCACAAATAAACGGCGAGAACATTGGAGCCAACAGACAAGTTTCGGGGAAGGCTGACTTCCTGCTGATTCAAAAACCAGGTACCCGGAATTTCCTTTCGTCCTTCCGCTACCGGAAAACTCTGCCAAAAGATGGATGAATCACCCTGCTGAACACTCACAACAATCCAAATATTTTGATTCGCACCGTTGATCCGGATACGTGAATCAAAACGAATGTGGAGATTTTTTGAAAATGTTGTCGAAGGAAAAACTCCCTTGTATCCAAATCCGTAGGGGTGCAGAGAATCGGTTCTGCTGAACCGGGATCCGGAATACGCATCTCCATGAATGATGGTCTCTGTATTTGTCCAGGGTAAATTCTGCTGATCGTTTTCCAGATCATCAAAGACATCCAGAAACGGTGCTTCCGCCGCAGCAACAGATGTTGTAAACAGAAGGATTAGAAACAGTAATTCCCGGAGACGGTTCATCCAAAACAAGAAGTTGTGATGAACCAAAAGTAAAACAAATCTGAATGATGAAAAGAGATATTTTATTTCCGGCTTCTCAAAGATTTTCCCGGGAGACCTGCGGATCCTGAATTTACCTGACGACCTGAACTTTTTGTCCCGGACAAGCGCATCGCACGTTCCAGGCTGTCACGGATGGCGGGAGAATCCGGATTCATATCCAGGTTGAGCCTGAGTATCCGGACAGCATCTTCATAGCGTTGGCGCTTGGTTAATTCAGCGGCCAGTGAATTTACATGTTCTTCGCTGGCAGGATATTTACGCAACGCAATTTCCTTGTCTGAATTGGTAATGGCAGAAGCGATGAAAGTATATTCTTTTCGGATGGCATTCACCCTTTTCATGAAGTAATCATAGCTGATCATGTCATCGATAAAATCCTGCTCGTAGTGACGCAGACAATTGGTCAGCACTGCATATGCTTCCCAGGGCTTTAACCCTTTGCGGTGATATTTTTTCAGGTATTTATCTCCCTGCACAAGGTAAACGGTATCACCATCCTGCTGGACAAGCTGATCAAAATTTAAGAGGGAAGCAAGAGCAATCTGGGAATAGTTTTGCGACTCATTTTTAAAACCACCGCAGGTCGTTTGCCAGATTTGGAGGAACAAATCAACTCCGCCTTTTGACGGATTCAATGCATTGATCACGCAATGCACATTTCCTGCTCCCGCATGATAGGCATGGAGTACGAGTAAACGGAACCAGATGTCTGTTTCTTTGTACACTATTCCACGCTCATCGAGGTATTTCTTCACATTCGCGATACACCCCGCTTTCAACAGTTTCGCAGCAACTTTGGCCGATTTCTCCAGGTCTGAGCGGTCATCCTGATATTTTGTAATCCGCATCCCGTAACGCTTGGCAACACTGCGCATCAGCTGAAACGGGCCACCGGCACCGACATAGGATTTCGCTTTTTTCTTTCCCGGGCTTTCAATTAACAATATTGCCTGGGCATACCAGGGATCACAATCCTGTGCTTCAAAAACATCAATGGCCTTACTGATATCCAGCAATGCTTTTTTCACTTCATAAAATTCCCCTTTCCCTGCGGTGATGTACAGGTTCGTTGCACTGTCAAGGCAATTGGCAATGCAAACACTGTCTTTGAAACAGATTTTCTGAGGATCCGTCTGGTTCATCCAGACGGAGCGGCTGACCACATCAACTGGTTTGCGGCAGGAAGCAATGTTGATGATACAGGAATCACTCGTCATGGAAATAACTTCACGCCAGAACCTGGCCTGGGCAAGTGTATCCCAACCTTCTTTGTACAAAGACGAGTCGCGCAGAAAATGAAGACGAAGGGTATCTTTGGCAGTAATTACTGTCTTCACCACCACCTGGGTAGCACCAACGGTCTCCCCGTTCATCGTGGATGAAAAACAAATTACAAACAACAGGACAAGGATCCTCTTCATAGGCTTTCTCCGAAACAATACGAATACGCTTCGTTTTGAACGGAGTTTCTTAAAATTCATTGTAAATCTTACAGCGTTAGAATCCGACGGGGATCAGATTCCCCGTTCTTTTTCTTTGTGGCGCTTAATCTGGCGCGACAAAGTTTCCATGCAAAGATCAGTGGCTTCCTCGAAGGTTTTGCATTGCTCTTTTGCTAGGATATCATTTCCCGGCAATTGAATCTTGATCTGCACTATCTTATTCTTATTATCACTTGATTTATCTATTTTCAAAAAAACTTCTCCGCCGATAATGTGATCATAAAATTGCAAGAGCTTATCGACTTTGTCCTGGATGAATTGCAGCAATTTAGAATCTGCATCGAAATGAATGGATTGAACTCTGATCTTCATATGAATCCTCCTAAAACGTTAGGCCCTGGGGTGGGCTTGTTTGTGTGCTTGTTTTAACTTTTCTATTGTATTGTGAGTGTAAACCTGTGTAGCGCTCAGGTTCGAATGTCCGAGCAATTCTTTAACGCTATTGATATCAGCACCATTGTTCAGCATATGCGTTGCAAAAGTATGCCGCAGAATATGCGGACTTTTTTTGTCAAGGGTGGTGACTTCTCCGAGCCTGCGGGTGACGATTCTGTATACCAATTTGGGGTACAATGTTTTACCCTTATCGGTGACGAAAAACGAGGGAACGGCA
Organism: Bacteroidia bacterium; assembly: GCA_035438225.1. Classification (GTDB taxonomy): domain Bacteria; phylum Bacteroidota; class Bacteroidia; order AKYH767-A; family 2013-40CM-41-45; genus JADKJP01. The sequence continues at coordinate 1,061 of DAORHY010000330.1, read as the reverse complement.
GAAAAATGTTGATCCCGCTCATCCCGGTATTCCTTGATAAGGCCTTTTAACTTATTTGTAAACGGTATTATCCTCTCTTTGTTTCTTTTTCCAAGAACTTTTAACTGTCCCTGGTAAGAATCAACGGAAAGATCCCGGAGGCCGATCAATTCTGATAAACGCATTCCGGTAGCATATAAAAATTCCAGCAGGAGGCGATCCCGTACAGCTTCGAATCCTTTCCCAAAATCCACATCGGAAAAGAGCAATTCCATTTTGGGCTCATCAACAAAAACGGGCAATCGTTTTGACGTTTTGGGCGACAAGACCTTTAACATCGGATTGATCTGAATCTCCCCTTTGCGTAAGAGAAATTTATAGAATGTTTTCAGTGTGGTGATTTTGCGGTTGATGGATCGCGGGGTGATCCCCTGCTCCATCATGCTCACGATCCAGGAACGGATCATGGGGTGGTTGATGGCTTTGACCTCAGTGATCTCGTAGGTTTTATTCTGAAATTCAAAAAACTGAGTCAGGTCCGACTCATACGCGACGAGTGTATGAGGAGAAAAACGTTTTTCGAACTGGATATACTGAAGGAAGCTTTGAATATTCATAGAATAGAAAAAGGGAAAAGATTAATGCATTCCTGCATTTAATTTTTTCCCTTCAGATTTCTTTACAACCATTGACATGTTCAACAGAACAAATTAGCTGAAAGTAAAGATAATCAATTATCCTGATACCGTAAAGGGCCTCAGAGCGTATTGCTGCGCTTCATGAGGTCAATGTAACGCGCGTGGATCACTTGCTGACGGCGGGTTACAGACGGTTTTTCGAATGTCTGACGACGACGAAGTTCACGGACAACACCAGTACGTTCAAACTTCTTTTTGAACTTTTTAAGGGCTTTGTCGATCGACTCGTTTTCTTTAATTGGTACAATGATCATGTTTATTCTTTTATAAGGACGGCAAAAATAGTGAAATCCTTCTAATCAACAAATTCTACTTCAAAATTTCACTTGAAATCACCAGTTTTTGGATTTCGGAAGTGCCTTCGCCAATGGTGCAGAGTTTGCT
>DAORHY010000329.1:0-4213 GCA_035438225.1 Bacteroidia bacterium | reverse complement strand
CTTCGCGTACCAGTAATTTGTATCATCATTGGTGAAGGTGCCTCCGGGGGAGCCCTAGGAATCGGCATTGGCGACCGTGTGCTCATGCTTGAAAACACCTGGTATTCGGTGATCTCTCCGGAATCCTGCTCTTCCATCCTGTGGAGAAGCTGGGATTATAAGGAAAAGGCTGCAGAAGTATTGAAGCTGACTGCTGAGGATATGCTCAGGCAAAAACTTATTGACGGCATCATCCGTGAGCCGGTCGGTGCAGCGCATACTCAACCGGAAAAAATGTTTGCCATTGTAAAGTCTGAGATTAAAAGACATCTGGCTCATCTGTTAAAGGAAGACCGGAAAGAACTTGTTAAAAAACGAATTGAGAAATTCTGCTCCATGGGTGTTGTGGTTGAGTAACAGGCCATAAAACAAGGTGAAGGAGAATATTTCAAAAGCAGATATAATATTTTATCAAATGCCCTGGAAACAATACCTTCAATATCACCTCAAGTGGCAGTCTGGCTTTTTTATCACGTGGCCGGTACTCATGGTCTGCACGAATTATTTCCATTTCCCTTTATGGATCAGTACAATCGTCTTTCAGTTTGTAGGCGCCGTTGTATTTTGGTACATCGATAAATGGATTTTCAGACAACGCAACAGTAAAACCAAATCCACCTGAGAAATCATCGCTTATGCTGCGCTCTCCATCTTCCGGGTTTGCTGATTATTCCGTTTCCTTTTCTTTCATCATTCACGGTTTGAAAGCATGATCTCCTTCCCGAATTGCAAAATAAATCTTGGACTCCGCGTTGTTGCAAAGAGAACCGATGGTTTTCATACTATTGAAACCATCTTTTATCCTGTTCCCTGGACGGACATCCTGGAAGTGGTAATGAATGAAGATACGAACGCCTCTACGGCATTCAAATCCACCGGTATCCGTGTATACGGACCCAAGGAAAAAAACCTTTGCCTGAAAGCATACCAGTTACTTTCAGAAAAGCACAATCTTCCACCGGTTAAAATGCACCTTCATAAGGTAATTCCCATTGGTGCCGGCTTGGGCGGTGGTTCATCCGATGCCGCGAATACGTTAATTTCTCTCAACAAACTTTTTCGTCTAAATCTCAGTGAAGAAGAACTGGAAGATTATGCGTCCGAAATTGGCAGCGATTGTCCGTTTTTTATTCGCAACAAGGCAATGTATGCAACCGAAAAGGGAAATGTGATGGAGCCGGTCAATCTCAAATTGAAAAATATTTACATCGTAGTAGTGAAGCCGCGTGTGCACATCAGTACAGCCGAAGCGTATGCAGGAATCAGTCCTGCTAAAAAAAACAACAGCCTGAAGGATCTCATCCGTTTGCCCATCGAAGACTGGAAAGACCAGATCGCTAACGATTTCGAAAAAACCATCTTCGAATCCCATCCCGGTATCCGCAATATAAAAAACAAACTCTACAAATTCGGAGCTGTCTATGCTTCCATGAGCGGCAGCGGTTCTGCTGTTTATGGTTTATTCAAAGAAGAAAAAAATTTACGTGCCTATTTCAGAAGTTGCACTGTGTGGCAGGGAAAGTTAAGCTAAGAATTTTATGGTTCAGTAGAAGGACAATTAAAATTTCACCCCTCATCCTCCTGCCTGAACACCGAACTGAACAGGTCTTTAAACTTCAACCCTTTTGTCAGATTGTTTTTGCTCAGGAGTGAATATTCCGCTAGTCCGTGCAACAGGAATTCCATTAAAAGTAACTTCTCATCCCCTTTTGCTTTTGGATGATACTTTTTAATCGCTTCATCCAATCCGGGAATTGAAAAGAGCAATTCTCTGTACTCCTTGTCGCTGAGATCATTCAGCAGATCTATTTCATTCCCGGCAGAAAGCCATTCGATGATCTCCGTATAGGGATTAGCCTCTTTCTTCTTTTTAAGTTTTTCAGGATTCGGAAAGTAATTAGCAAACTGGCTCCGGATCGCTTTGCCGATCAGGTTCTGCGCAACAATCATCGTTCCCTCCTGTTCGCCTTCATAAACAAGTTCAATTTTTCCGGTAATCGATGGAATGACTCCCCAGAAATCAGCAATGCGAATACCGGCTTTTTCCTCCTTGTTAATGAGCATTCTTCTCTCTGCAGAACTGAAGAGATTTTCATACCCGGAAATTGTCAATCGTGCCGAGACACCGCTTTTGGGATCCACAAACTCACTCTGTCTTGCCTCAAATGCGATTTGCTCGAGGAGATTTTCCGCCAGCTCCGAACTTGAAATACTTGATTTCTGGGAAGCAGTAAGATTCGCTTCCTGAAGTGTGATCTGTCTGGACGTCTGAATATCTTTGGGATAATGCGTCAGGATCTGGCTTTCTATCCGGTCCTTAAGCGGTGTTACAATAGAACCTCTGTTAGTATAATCTTCGGGATTCGCTGTGAATACAAATTGAATATCCAGTGGCAGCCTGAGTTTGAATCCACGAATCTGGATATCTCCTTCCTGAAGAATATTGAACAATGCAACCTGTATCCTTGCCTGCAAATCCGGCAATTCATTGATCACAAAAATCCCTCTGTGTGATCTTGGGATCAGTCCGAAGTGGATGACACGTTCGTCTGAATACGGAAGTTTCAGATTGGCTGCCTTGATCGGATCCACATCTCCTATCAGATCCGCAACAGATACATCCGGTGTGGCAAGCTTTTCAGTGTAGCGTTCGTCACGGTGAAGCCATCCAATCTCCAAAGCATCGCCATGGACCAGTATCAGGTCCCGGGAATGCCTGCTGATCGGGTGAAACGGATCATCATTGATTTCGGAGCCCTTGATCACCGGAATGTACTCATCCATCAATCCCGTCAGAAGCCTTGCGATCCTGGTCTTCGCCTGACCGCGAAGCCCGAGCAGCAGGATATTGTGACGAGAAAGAATGGCTCTTTCAATATCCGGAATCACTGTCTCATCATAGGCCTGTATATTCTCGAAAAGCTTTTCTTTGTTCTTTAATTTCTGAATGAGATTATCCCTCAGTTCTTCATGAACCGGTTTGCTTTGATATCCTGAAGTCTTGAGTTCACCGAGTGTCTTAATCTTCAATAATGAATTGATCATAAATCGTTCTTTTAAATTAGAATAATTAACCCTGTGATCCTTCCGGCCGGAAGGATCCAGTCCTCATATTTTCTTCTTCCTGTTTTTTTCAAAGTCTTCCAGCACAAATTCCCCCAATCCTTTCAATGAAGTATAATAGGCTTTCCCTGCATTTGCTTCTGAAAATTCATGAATGAATGCTCTCAGATATGGATCTTCAGCAACCATAAATGTTGTAATGGGTATTTTCAATTTCCGGCAGGACGATGCCAGGTTCAAGCAACGGTTCACAATTCTCCGGTCCAATCCGAAGCTGTTCTTGTAGAGTTGACCGCCGTCGAGCATACAACTGGGTTTTCCGTCGGTGATCATAAAAATCTGCTTATTCGGATTCTTGCGTCTCCTCAATAAATTCATTGCAAGTTCAATTCCGGCGGGAGTATTGGTATGATACGGACCTACTTGCAAATACGGAAGGTCCTTTACTTCGATCTGCCATGCATCGTCTCCGAAAACCAGGACATCCAGCGTATCCTTGGGATACCTGGTTTTAATCAATTCTGCAAGGGCCATCGCTACTTTTTTAGCCGGAGTGATCCTGTCCTCCCCGTACAAAATCATGGAATGGGAAATATCAATCATGAGTACAGTGGAAGTCTGGGCTTTGTGCTCTTTTTCCATCACCTCCAGGTCACCTTCCATGAGCGTAAACTCCGAAATGCCATGATTGATTTGCGCATTCCGTATTGAATCCGTCATCGAAATCTGATCCGGTGAATCTCCAAACCGGAATTCACGGTGATCACTTGTCAATTCATCGCCGGAGCCGGTGAATCGTGTTGTATGATTCCCCGTACGGGACTTTTTCATTTTCCCGAAAATTTCATTCAGGGCATTCTTCCGAACAGCTTGTTCTGTTTTTGGAGTAATGAAGAACTGACCCGTGTCCCCATCTTCTTTGATGAACCCCCGATCTTTCAGATCATTGATAAAATCGGACATGGTGTAAGTGTCATTGGTCAGTTTATACTCCCTGTCCAGCTCATTGAGCCAGTTCAGCGTTTCCGGGACATCTCCTGCCGTGTAATTCAAAAGTTGCATGAAGATCCCGAACATGCGCTCAAACGGGGTCTTTTCATCCCCGCTTTCT
>DAORHY010000328.1:0-4217 GCA_035438225.1 Bacteroidia bacterium | reverse complement strand
CCTGTGACCCCTACCCTGTCAAGGTAATGCTCTAAACCAACTGAGCTAAGCGTCCATATTCCGGGTTCAGCCCGAAGAGGCGGCAAAACTAAATATAAATCCCGATCCATTCAATTAAAAGGACTTAATTCACAGGTTTTCGGGATGCATATTTGCTCCCTACTCCGGTTCATTTTGCTGATAATTCGTAGATTTGCCTTTATACCCGATCAAAATCCTTGAACCTCACTACAGAAAATATATTCCGCAGCCGATCTGCCCCCGACAATGCTTCAATTTTCATCGTTGATGAAAGCCTGGAGACACAAACGGCAGGCCGTTGCGACCTTCTTGTTTCGATCGAACCCGGAGGTGTCCAGGTGGCCCTGAAAGAAAGAAAAGAAAATTGTTTTCTCGCACTCGAATGCTTTCCTTCTGACCCTAAGCAGAATGACACACAATGGACCGAATTATTAGAAAAAGTCTCTTCCAAAAGCAAATTACTCAGGCAGTATGAATTTGCCAAAGTAATTGTGAATGTCCATTCCCCCGTATACACGTTTGTTCCCGATGGTTTATTCAGAAAGGGCGATGAACAGGGTTACCTTCAGTTCAACTATACCCTCCACCGGGATGTAACTGTATATGCTCTTCCTGTTCCGTTTTTTCAACTCTATTCCATTTGTGCAATTCCCACTCCGCTGATCACCGAATTGAACCATCTTTTTGAAGATCCTGAGATTGTACACCATTCAAAGTCACTACTGGAAAGTCTGAGCATGTTTTCACGCAATCATGGCGAGCGGCAAATGTTTCTGAATTTTTACGGAAACTCCATGGACGCCATTGTGACAGAGGGAAAAAAACTTATCCTCTTGAATTCCTTTTCCTGTGCAGGAATAGAAGACAGCCTGTACTATGTTCTTTTTCTGTGTGAACAACTCGACATGAATCCGGAAATTTTGGAAGTAAGGCTAGCCGGTGATATAGAAAAGGAATCTGCTTTGTATAAATTACTGTTCCGCTATGTCCGCAACCTGAGTTTCAGTGACCGACCGGGCCCGGCAGAATACAGTTATGCTTTCAGAGAAGTCCCTTCCCAGTTTTTTCACCCGCTTTTTAGTCTGTCCCTTTGCGAATCATAGGCGGAAAATTCGGTGGCCGTATGCTGCAAGCTCCGGCTTCATTACCCGTTCGTCCAACAACCGATTATGCCAAATCGGGACTTTTTAATATCCTGAACAACCAACTTGATTTTGAAACCCTTAAAGTTTTGGATCTTTTCAGTGGCGTCGGTGGAATCAGCCTCGAATTTGCATCCCGTGGCGCAACCCAAATCACCGCAATCGATATCAATTTCCAATGTGTAAAATACCTCAATGAAACTGCAGCTAAACTGGGCATCAAAGAACTGAAATGTATCCGATCCGATGTCTATAAATTTTTGAAGCAATGCACTGTCACGTACGACCTGATCTTTGCAGACCCTCCCTTTGAACAAAAAGAAACCGATCAATTGCCCGGAATTGTTTTTGAAAAAAAATTACTCAATCCCGGTGGCCTGCTGATCGTTGAACACCAAAGCAAAAGAGAACTCAACAGCCAGGTAGCCCTCTCGGATATCCGGAAGTATGGCAATTGTGCGTTTTCGTTTTACAAAGCTGTGTGATGAGAATCGCTGCAGGATGCCATGCGAAGGGGGATGGAATAGTCAGTAATAATCATTTCCGTCTTCAATTCTGAACAGAAAAACCCGAACTCAAAATACGGAACACAACACCTACAATATAAAAATAAATAGTATTTTTAATCGTCTGTTTTTCTTAAAACGAGCCACACATGCCTGATAAAAAAATAGCAGTCTTCCCGGGATCTTTCGATCCGATAACCAAAGGACACGAAAGCATAGTCCATCGCTGCCTTCACCTGTTTGATGAAATTGTGATCGGCATCGGTTACAATTCGAACAAACACTATTATTTTTCGCAAGACAGACGTGAGCATTTTATCAGAAAGACTTTTGAAAAAGAGGCCAAAATACGTGTGGAACGGTACAGTGGGCTCACGGTTAACTTTTGCAAATCCATCGGCGCACAATACATTCTTCGCGGATTGCGTACGTCTGCCGATTATGAATTCGAAAGAGCCATTGCACAAATGAACAGAGCACTGATTCCTGAAATAGATACGATTTTTGTTGTTGCGGATCCTGCATTGTCTCATATTTCATCCACAATTGTCCGCGACATCCTGCTGTATCAGGGCGATGTTTCCAAATTCGTTCCATCTGCAGTCACTGTGTGAACAGGATTATCCCTCCTACAAAGCTTCACTACATGCATTTTAAAATAAGAAGGAACGCATTGCACTTGCGGTCCGAACGTATGGCATTGCAACTGAACTTAGAAACAACATGACCCTGCAACCCGCCCTTTTTCTCATTGTACTTTATTTTTTTATAAATACCTGTTCAGTAAATGCACAAGGCAGCCTGGTCTTTTGTGACAGTGTTTCAGCGCGCGGACAGGCAATTGGGCCTTTTGAATCCCTGATTATGGAACCGGAAGGACAGAATGTAAAATTACTCTACAAGCCTGAATCCGGAAAAACTGAATCCGGAAAAATAAAAATCACATTTGAAAAACTGAACAAAAGCGCTTTTCAAAAAACCAATGAAATCACTTTGCTCAGTGCTCCTGACAAAGAGTTTGTTGTAACCGAATTCAGGGTGAACAAAAGCGGAGACTACAGGGTACGCTATTATAGTGAAAACAATAGTCTGCTGGCAGATGAAGTACTGAGTGTTTCCGATGCCGTCCTGGAAGGGGAATCCCAACATGAAACCGGGGCAGTCGCACTGGCTCCTGATTCTCTTCACACAACTCAAATTCTATTTTCTGACAAGCTTCCCGGGGATGACATCAACGTGAATACAGAATTTTCTTTCCGTGGAACACGGGGAATACTATACCTTATCATCGAACCCTTTGAAGAATCGTCTCCGGAACGTATTGTGGATATTTGGAAAAAAGAAGGAGAAGAATACAGCCGTTTCATAAATTCCAGCCAGTTTGCATTTACCCCGGACAGGAACCATGGATATGCCGCTATTGCATTTCCGGAAGCAGCTGCTTATAAAGTGAGCCTGTACACAACCGGAAACGTTTTGATCACTACAAGCTTCGTAGAATTCAAATAAGCATTTCAACTTCGGGATTGAAAAAAGACTTCCAACAAATCCCTGATCGAAACAAAGGTCTTCGCAAATACTGTTTTTCTTATTTCCGATTCTGACATCCAGACAGCAGCCTGGATGTCCTCTTCCGCCTGAGGAATCAGTTCCCGGTCATCCGACGACTCCATCAGGTACCAATGTGTTTTTTTTAGGATACGTTTACCCCCTTCAGGATAGGTGTGAAACGTGGAAGGCAAGGGTTGGATTATCTGCAATTGATTGATACCGCATTCCTCTTCCACTTCCCTGACAGCCGCCTGTTCCGGAGATTCATCATAGTCGAGTTTGCCTTTCGGCAGGTCCCATTTGCCTCTGCGGTAGATGACGAGATATTCCGAATCATCGTTAACAACCAGTCCGCCGGCTGCTTCAATCAGGGTAAAAAGCCCTGCCAGACGTTTCCAGCACTGGGCGGGAGAATCTGTGAGATAGACTACTCCTTTCCACTTTTTATTCCTTTCCAAATCAGCAACTGCCTTCTCCAGCGGGACCACCGATTCGCTGAGGATCTGTACACCAGAGCCTTCGTCTTCAACTGCAGTCTGGTAAATTTCCCGGATCAGAAAGGGTTTATCATTAACAAATACTTTAAACTCAGTTTTCTCCTTCATACTGTTCAACTCATCTATGCGGGGTGTACACACACAAAGATACTCTTCCGTTTGCGAATTGAATCGTTGATCAAAATCATTTTATCAAACCCCTCTTCTACTTTGTCAAGTGAAGGAAATCAAGTACGTTTGTCCCATGGCAGTGAAAGACGAAACAGCAGCCAATATTGCTGAATACCTGTTGCAAATCAAAGCAATCAAATTACAGCCTGACCGCCCGTTCACATGGGCTTCCGGCTGGCAATCCCCGATTTATTGCGACAACCGCATTAGCCTATCCCACCCGAAAGTCAGAACTTACATCCGTCAGGCTCTTGTCAAAGCGATCGAAGAAAAATACGGAAAACCTGATTGTATTGCCGGCGTGGCCACCGCCGCTATTGCTCAGGGAG
>DAORHY010000327.1:0-4234 GCA_035438225.1 Bacteroidia bacterium | reverse complement strand
GATTTGAACGACTGAAGAAGGGTATTGTGGATTACCACTTCCAAAAACAATATAAAAAACATCATTCAGGAGAAAACAGCCATACGCATGAAGGGTACTCATGTTGAGAGCAAAAGTCTGCAGGATAGTACCGGAAGGACTGATCACAATCACTGAATCCGACTGGATTCCCTGTGTGCCCTCCATGGTCCATATATTTCCCTGGGCATCAACTGCTATTTCGGCAATGGAAAAATTCTGGGGTGCAGGCAGGATAAAAATGGTATCCTCACTCACTCCGTCGAATCGTATGATTGCATCAAGTCCTGAGGAATATACCAGGGCCTGATAATACAGATAGGAATGATACCCTCCCGCATTGGGAGTGCCCGGACCGGAAGGAAAAGGCAATGTATCCCAGATAGCACCGTCATAATAATAAAGGTCCGATCCATGGTAAAAATTGGAACCGTAAAAAGTACGTGTGATTGAACCGGAATTCAGGTTGTCAGCATATGCCAGGGAAACAACAGGAGAAGACTGAAAAATCGTATCTGTAAAAGTGACGGCATTCCCGGAAAGTTCCCATTGCAGGATTTCTCCCTGAATACCGACTGTCCAGAAGTTTAATTCCTTACAGGCTATATCGGTGAACCTATGTGACAATACCGGACTTACGTTGATCGGGGTATCGAAAGCTGAACGGCTACCGTCTATCACATTCAAATTGCCGAAATCCTGAGCATTCGAGGTTCCGATCAGGAACAAATTCACCAATACGATAAAAATTAGCCAATAGAGGGTAGCTTTTTTCATTTTTACTTCGGTTTGTATTACAGATCGAATTTCCTGTCCAAAGTAGATATACATGCAACTCTTTCAAAACAGAAGTATTCCAATCTGTATTTATCGGATCTGAATGGGTATTTCTGTCCTTCAGAAGGAAATGCAGCATGTACCGGATTTCTGAAAAGTACGGTATTGGTGAATAAACCGGATGTTCCAGCTTTCTTTAAAACTATCCTAAAATAAAAAACCAATACGAATTTCCCGGATTGGTGAATTCCTAAATTCATCAATTACAATATTTTACAAATTGCCTCAGAACAATCTATTTGCCCTGCCAACTTGTCAGACATCATTCTAAGCTGTATCTTTGCAATCCCAAAAAAGAGTGAATGGAAAGGGACGAGAACAAAATTATTGATGAGTCCAGACAAGGAGAGGTACTGGTAAGGGAGACTCCGGTAGTTTCCGGTAAAAAGCTTTACCTGGAGAGTTATGGCTGTGCAATGAATTTTTCAGACAGCGAAATTATTGCTTCCATCATGGCAGGAATGGGTTTTCAGACAACTTCCACAACAGACGACGCGGATGTTATTTTTCTGAATACCTGTGCTATCCGTGACAATGCTGAACAGCGTATCTGGGCCCGCCTGAAAGATTTCCGGCAAAAGAAACGCAAGAAACCGGATCTCATTGTGGGTGTTCTCGGCTGCATGGCGGAACGTTTAAAAACGGAATTACTCGAAAAAGAAAAACTGGTAGATATCGTTGTGGGCCCTGATGCCTACCGCGATCTGCCTGGTCTTGTTACTGCGGCGGGCTCCGGACAAAAGTCAGTGAACACTCTTTTATCAAGAGAAGAGACCTATGCGGAAATCAGTCCGGTTCGTCTGGGTTCAAATGGAATCACTGCCTTTATTTCGATCATGCGCGGCTGCGACAACATGTGTTCGTTTTGTGTTGTACCCTTTACACGTGGACGTGAACGGAGCCGGGATCCCGAGTCAATTGTCAAAGAAGCAACAGAATTATTTGAACAAGGTTATCGGGAAGTCACCCTGCTTGGACAAAATGTGGATTCCTACCTATGGTGGGGAGGCGGTCCGAAAAAAGATTTGCCGGAAGAAAAAGTTCACGCTGCCTTGTCGCACACACTTTCTCCGGAGGAACAATCACAGTTCACCACCTTCGCTGACCTGATGGATCGGGTAGCGGCAGTTAATAAAAAACTAAGGATCCGGTTTTCTACCAGCAATCCCCGCGATATCACGGATGCAGTATTGCATGTGATGGCACGTCATGAAAACATTGCAAAGTACATTCATCTGCCTGTACAAAGCGGCAGTACAAGCATGCTGGAAAAAATGAACCGTGGCTATACCCGCGAACAGTACATGTCCCGCATCGAATCCATCCGCACGATACTTCCGGGCTGCAGTTTGTCAACCGATATCATCACAGGATTTTGTTCAGAGACAGAAAGCGATCACCGCGAAACGCTCAGCATGATGGAATGGGCCGGATATGATTACGCTTACATGTTCAAGTATTCTGAACGCCCTGGAACTCTCGCTGCCAGGAAATACACAGACGATATTCCGGAAGAAGTGAAAGGAAGAAGATTGTCGGAGATCATTGACATGCAATCGAAACTTTCGCTTGAAAGCAATAAAAAAGATTTAGGTAAAATAGTTGAAGTCCTGGCTGAATCCGCATCAAAACGATCGGAAGATCACTTGTCGGGCCGAAGCAGCCAGGGGAAAGTCGTCGTTTTCCCCAGGGAAAAATTTAAACCCGGAGATTACGTCTTTGTAAAAATAACAGATTGTACGGCAGGCACACTTATCGGAGAAGCGCTGGACTGAGTTCCGGAATGCCCAACCTTCTAATGAAACAATGCGATGACCATAAACGAAATTAAAGCCCGCTTCGGCATCATCGGTAATTCTCCGCAGCTGGAACATGCTATCAATGTGGCAAGGCAGGTAGCATCTACCGATGTTTCTATCTTGATTTTTGGTGAAAGCGGAGTCGGAAAAGAAGTTTTTCCGCAAATCATACATCAACTCAGCGCAAGGAAACACGGTACATATATCGCGGTAAACTGTGGCGCCATTCCCGAAGGAACAATTGATTCCGAATTGTTCGGACATGAGAAAGGCTCATTCACCGGCGCACACGAAGCCCGGAAAGGATATTTTGAAGTCGCCAACGGAGGTACAATTTTTCTTGATGAAGTCGGCGAACTGCCGTTGAATACACAAGTACGTCTGCTCCGTGTCCTTGAATCCGGAGAATTCATTAAAGTGGGATCATCCAAATCACACAAAACAAATGTACGTGTTGTGGGAGCCACCAACGTGGACCTGAGCCAGGCAATCGAACACGGAAAATTCCGAGAGGACCTGTATTACCGGCTGAATACGGTTCCCATTCGTGTACCGCCTTTGCGTGACAGAAAAGAAGACATCTTATTGCTGTTCCGGAAATTTGCGCATGATTTTGCAGAGCGTTACCGTGTGCCTGCTCTCAGCCTGCAGCCGGACGCTCAAAAACTGCTTGTCGATTACCGTTGGCCGGGAAATATCCGTCAGCTTAAAAATCTGACGGAACAGCTTTCAATTCTTGAAAAAAACCGTGAGATTACTGCAGAAACTTTATTGACCTACCTCCCTCCCGCTCCGCTAAGCAATTTGCCGGTCTTGTTACGTGACGACTCCAAAGGCGGACAGGAATTTTCAGAGCGTGAGTTGCTTTATAAGGTGTTGTTCGACATGAAAAAAGACATGAACGACATGAAATCACTCATCAGCGAAATCATGAAAGGCGCCGGAAGTGACCCTAGCTGGAGGGAACAGAATGCACATCTGATCAACTCAATCCATACCGATGCACAACCTGTGGCCTTTCCCACATCCAATCCAAATGTCACAATTCAGCCCAGTAGCCTGCAACCGACCGTTACCGTTTCTCCCATTCAACAACATACCGAAGTAGAGGAATCCTTGTCGCTCGAAGACAAAGAACGGGAGTTCATTCAAAAAGCGCTGCAGAAACACAAAGGACGCAGAAAAATGGCAGCGAAAGAACTCGGGATTTCAGAGCGGACTTTGTACAGGAAGATGAATGAGTATAATTTGCATTAAGGAGGGACGGGGGTCGAAGGACGGGGGACGGAAATAAAAATTAGGTATTAGATATTAGGTATTATAAATTAAGAACTGACAATCAACAACTAAACAAAGCACCTGGCACTTTGTACCTCGTACCATAATCCAGAAAACGAAATTGAAAAAATCCCTCTCCCTTCTTTTCATTCTGTTGACACTTGCGGCTTGTAAGGTAAATTACTCGCTGAGTGGTGCTTCGATTTCGCCGGAGGTGAAGACGATCACGGTGAAGTATTTTCAAAAGACAGCAGCGCTTGGTCCGGCTTCGCTGAGCCAGACATTTACGGAGGCTTTAAAAG
>DAORHY010000326.1:0-4254 GCA_035438225.1 Bacteroidia bacterium | reverse complement strand
GTATCCCCGTCACAAAGCGGGGCAGGATTGTTCGGTGTGATGGTGACAACCGGCAGCGGGTTGACAATCACAGTCGTTGGTAAGGATACATTCGAACAACCGTTGTTGTCGGTCACGGCAACGGAAAAAGTTCCGGCTGCGGATGTTTGTATGGAGGAAGTGGTTTGTCCGCCCGGAGACCAGAGGTAGGTGATTCCGCCACTCGCGTTGAGGTTGATACTTTCGCCCTGGCAAATGGCGACGGTTCCCGCGGGACTGATGGAAACGGAAGGCAATGGATTTACCGTTACAGTGACGGGAGTGGAACTTGCGCAATTGTTCGTCGTTACGGAATAATTACCGCCTGCAGCAATGCTTACCGAACGGGTAGTGGCACCATTGCTCCAGTTGTAGGAATAAGCCGAGTCCGTGCTGAGAATCACGGAGCCTCCGGCACAAAACGTGGTGTTGCCGCTTACCGTGACAACCGGAACTTCACAATACTTGTACGTGATGAAATCCGTGGATGCCGTATCCGACGAATAGCCATACCCGGACACATAGACTTCTCCTTTCCCTTCCGTAAAAACGCCGCCGTATGCAATCTGATTTCCTGTCGAAGGTCCGTTGAATGTGCTTCTCCACAATTCTGTTCCGGTGGCATCAAACTTAAACGTCAGCATATCGGCATTGCCGAGGGATGCAGTCGTTTTTCCGCTGACATATACGTTTCCATTCCAGTCCAGCGCGATCCGGGTTCCGGAATCGTAATCATCTCCTGTCCCGTTGAAAACATTTGACCATTCCACGGCGCCTGATAAGCCATTCATGTTCAGTTTCGCGACCACAAAGTCTTCGTACACCATGGGGTCGAAGGCACATCCGGTGATGTAGGCATAGCCGTTGTCATCAATGGTCATGTCTTCTCCGAAATCATCATCGTGTGACGGTCCGTCGTACCGTACTTCCAGCCGGTAGGATCCGGAGGCATCAAATTTCTGAACACAGAGGTCGGTCTTGGTCGATGCATTGACACTGGTGACAAAATAAAAAGCATTCTGGTTTGCATCGACCATGATTTTTATTGCCTGCGGAGAGCCGCCGTTGCCGAGGTAGCTGCTGGACCAATCCTGGTTTCCGGCAGCATCCCAGGTAACAACGATTGCATCGGAATATCCCAGGTTGTCGGTGGCGGTAAAGCCGGCATATGCTTTTCCTGTTCCGTCAATGGCAAGTGATGCGGCAACATCGTTATCGGACCAGGAATAAATTTTCGACCACAGCGGCATTCCGTCTGTGTCAAATTTATACAGGGCGATATCCGAACCCGGGGAATTGTTATAGGTAGCAAGCACATAAAAATTTCCATTTGCATCTATTTTGATATCCGCGGGTGTTGCATCCGTTGCAGAATAGTGGACCCACAAACGGGTTCCGTTCGGATCGTATTTCGCGGTCACCATTTCTGCAACCACACCCACTTGCCGCAGCGGGGAAACATGAAACCAATTTGTCCGGTACAGATAAAACGTGACAAACGTATTTCCGTTGTTGTCGATGGCAAGCATTACATTGCGGTGATCTTCGTAGGCTGTGTAGATCCGGTCATCCCATAATTTTTGTCCGTCTTTGTCGTACTTCACCGTGTAGGCATGGCTGAACCCGTCGAGGCCCTCGGAAGCGCCGGTAACATAGATGGAGCGGGCAGCATCCATGGCGGCAGACTTGCAAAAATCATAGCCGTGACCGGAGCGGTTGATGAGTTTTGTCCAGAGGAGACTTCCGGAACCGGAAACATGGGAGCACTGAAAATCCTCATCGGCAACCGGACTGTAGTCGTACCCTGCAATTGCGATGGTGTTCGCGTTGATCAGGATCAGGTAGGGGCCATAGCCGTAGTAGCTGCTTGTTTCATACGAAACCTGCCGTGCAATTTGATTGTGCCATTGTTCCACACCGGCAGTGTTGTAGTTTATCAGGTAATAGTCCACATGGAAGGGTTGCCCTGTGATGGAGATCGCGGTGTAGCCGAGGGCATAGATATTTCCGGCAGCATCGCATTCCACTGAAATTCCTACATCGTCGTTGCTGCCGGCATAGACGAACGGAGTCGGTGTTCCCGCAGCATCAAATTTAACCGTGACCATATCGTTGGCGCCGGTGTAATACTTTCCGCCGGTGATGTAGGTATTGTCATTTGCGTCCACGGCAATATCGTGGGCCAGGAGATTGGCGTCAATATCGGGAGTACTCATATTCCAGTCCGGAAGTCCTGCGGAATTGTAGCGCAAGACAGTCGCTGCGCTGTTCATCCGGGCGACGATATACGTATTGGCCGAAGCACTGCGAATGATGCCCAGGGGAGCGTCGAAGCTTTGCGAATACTGGTAGCCCGACCAGTTGTAAGTGCCGGATGCAGTGTACGAAACCACACTGACATTGTAATACGCTGCCCCCGGAGCATTTTTGCAGGTGCCGGCGGTATAGCAATTGTCCAGCGCATCGGTTGTGATCACCAGGGCTTCGTTCCAGCCGGCGTTGCCGAGATCAAAATCCCGCTGCCATTGAAACGTTCCGCTGTTGTCGTATTTCACGGTGCGGAAAAAGGTGCTGCTCCCGCTGAATTCTGTACTGGTACAGGCTAAGTACACAGCACCGTTTGTTCCCAATGCCATGGCATTGACCAGGTCAGGGCCCGTGAGCGCGTCATCGTAAATCTGGGTCCAGAGGATAGCGCCATTGAGATCGTACTTCCGGATCACGACCTGGTATTCATAGACCGAAGTTTGTTGGTTTCCGGCAACATAGATGGCCGAGTTGCCGTCAAAGGCAATGCCCACGGGGTAA
Source organism: Bacteroidia bacterium (assembly GCA_035438225.1). GTDB lineage: Bacteria > Bacteroidota > Bacteroidia > AKYH767-A > 2013-40CM-41-45 > JADKJP01. The sequence goes on along the minus strand of DAORHY010000326.1, from coordinate 1,428 downwards.
CAATTGTTGTTGGACGGATTGAAGTAGTATTTTTTCCAGACGATACTGCCGGACGCATCCAGTTTAACCGTCATGATTCCAAAAACTGTCGACTCGCCATCGAAGGAGCCGGACTCGGTTACTTTTCCGGTGATGTAAGTATTCCCCTGGTTGTCGTGCGTGACGGAAGCCGACAGGTCACCGCTATAACCCGGACCGCCATCACGGGCCTCCCAGTCGAGCTGTACGGATTGTGCCCGGCTGCCGGTAGAAATTAGAATGCACAGGAATGCAAGAGTGAAGCGTAATTTTGTTTTCATTTGGATTTATTTTAAAAAAGTAGAAATAATCAATGGAAACTGACGGAGGGTATGCAAGTTAAAAAAATCTTTGAGTCAGCCAAAAGAGGGAAATCATTATTTTCTCCATCGCCCGACTTTACGGAATCGGGTTGTAAATTTTTTAAAAAAAGAGTACGAAAAAACACTTTTCTGCCCCGGAAAGAATGGCAGGCTCTCCTTCACTTTTCCTGCACCTGCATCACCGTCTGCATTTCGCATTCAGTGGACAGAAAACGCGACATGCGCGGCAGGGCAAAGAACCGGTTCTGTGTTGTGGTTTGGGGGTAAGGTGTATCTTTGGAGAGCAGGGGGGAGGACTGGAGTTGGGTATATATCGGTGTTACCACCAATGCTAAAAAGACAGACGACACAGCAAGACAATGACTAAAAATGGACTCGACATACAGACCATATCGACCAAGCGGACAGACAAACAAGCTGACCGTGTTTTGCTATTGGGACAGGTGACAGAAAAAAAAGAGAAAGCCCACCCTTCGCATTTTTTAAAATTTCTTTTTGCCAGCCGCACAAACGGCACATTGGGTTTTGCCCGACACACAAGCCGACCTTTCGCAAAACTCAAAGAGCCGTTTTTTGCCAACGCACTGACAATAATTCGTATTTTGCAATAATGTATTAGAATGAATAAATGATAGATAAAAAGACACTTTCTGAACGTGATATATGCACCAAGTTTATTACTCCTGCGGTTGAAAAATCGGGTTGGAATAAGCTGACACAGCTATTAGAAGAAGTTTCGTTCACGGACGGAAAAATCTATGTGAGAGGTAAACTGACAGCAAGAGGAAATCAAAAACGGGCTGACTACATTCTGTATTACAAACCAAACATTCCTATTGCAATTATTGAAGCTAAGGACAACAAACATTCAGTTAGAGCTGGAATACAACAAGCTTTGGACTATGCTCAAATCCTTGACATTCCTTGTGTGTTCAGTAGTAACGGTGAAGGCTTTTTATTTCACGACCGTACAGCAACAGACGAAAACATTGAAACTGAAATCGGTATTGACGACTTCCCTACTCCGCAACAACTTTGGGAGAAATACAAAAAATACAAAGGCATCACAACAGAAACAGCAGAAAAG
>DAORHY010000325.1:0-4255 GCA_035438225.1 Bacteroidia bacterium | reverse complement strand
GATTTTCCCATCTACATCGAAAATCGGACCGCCACTTTGTCCACGCAAACCGGGAGATGAGGTTTCAATGTATTGAATATCGTATTTGCCGTCTGCGGTTTTGCCTGCATGAATATTTCTGGTAAAAATGCCTTCAATTGGAAACCGGGGAATTGGGAAAACAGAAGGATCAAAACTAAAACTGTTGTTCGATTCATTGAAACTGGCTTTTACATCGTAAAAGGGATAACCCAATTTACACAAACTGCTTCCGTTTCGCAACTGTTCCGGATTTTTAAATACAGGGTACCGGGAAACAAATGTCGGATTGAAATTTTCTATTTTCCCGATGGCAAAATCATTTTCTTTTAAAATCATGAAATTGCTGATCCGGTGATGATCAGCTCCCCACCAGTGGGAATAGTTGACCAGCCATTTCGGATTTGGTGCAAAGTAACTGAAGTTTTGATCGGTCGACGAACTGTTCTTCATCGATGATTTGTATTTTTCTATTTCTGCCGCGTGTTTTTGAAACTGAAACATTGGATCCAGAATGTGTGCAGCAGTCATAATCCAGCCTTCTTCATTGATCACTACAAAACTTCCCAGCCCGCTTTCTACTGTCTTGTCGAAGTAGCGGAAGGAAAGCAACACAGGGTGAGTGTATTGACTGGCAATTTCATATGCATTTGCAAACATGAGGGAACGAAAGATCTGAATGTTTAAGGATGAACGGACGTAGCCATTTTTATTTAGTGGATAATAATCCGTCGGCTGGAGGAAGCAGTTTTTACGAAGTAAATTCCCTTTGGAAAGCCGGATACATCAATGGAGACTGAGTTGTCGATGACAGCTTGTTCTGTCATTTTTTCGCCGAGGATATTCAGGATCTGTATTTCCCGGGTCAGTGCCTCAGGAAAAAATCCGGAACAATACAAGGTGGAGGTTGCCGGATTCGGACTCATTTCGAAGCCGGATACTTCCGGTTGTTGAATGCTTGTAGTGCTGCTGAATATGTTTTCATAATTATCTGCATATTCGTTTGAAGAAGCACACGTATTGACAACATCCCAATTGATTGACCAGGTCATCATACCGCGTAAACCAGGATAACCACCGGTTTGCATCAGGGTATAGGTTCCTGGCTGCGGACCGGTACCGCGCAGGTAGTTGATTGCTGATTCCACGACAGCAGGATTTGTATATCCGCTACCGGCAGCTGAAGGGCAGGCAGGAAGGGCAACGGCAACGTGTTCCGCAGAAAGGCCGGAGAATACTCCTCCCGGGGTAGGGAACCCGCGGATCACCGCTTCCGTCATAGCTACAATAAAATCAGCAGTGCCTTGCGAATAAACATTTCCATCAATACCGTACATGGACCCGCTGTTGTACAACTGAACCTGCAGTATTTCAATTGAATCTTTCAGTGCTTCGACAACCGGCAAATAGGCGCCCCAGATTCCACCGAAAGCAGACATTCCTCCCTGGACAAAGGCGGTTTCGGGAGCCATTGTCAGAATCATTCGTTTGTTGTTTAGCAAAGCATATTGTCTCATGATTTCCCTAACAGCATCAATGAGAAGAATCACCGGAGCATCCACGGGATTTGAAATACTCCCTCCGCTCGTTGAAAGGGAACTTCCTTCCAGGTCGATATCGATGCCGTCAAAATCATAAGTATCCAGGATACCAAGCAGTGTGGTAACAAATGTATTTCTGTCGCTGGTGTCACTCAGTGTTACCGGATCTGTTGCCCCACCGATACTGATCAGGACTTTTCTTCCCTGGCTTTGCAGCAGGTGAACGTCATTGATAAAGTCGGGCACCTGGGTTCCAGTGGGCGTGAATTGCATTGAAGCATGGGTGCCGAATACAGGAGTGGCAAAAGCAATTTCGATAATCGTATATCTTGGATCAACCTGGTTGAGTTGAATGTAGGGAGCATTCAGATCATCCCAATTGTGCCAGTATCCGATCAGATCCGGATTTGTTTGACGGGAAAATCCATGAATAGAAATAAAAAGAAGCAGAAAGAATGCGGATTTTTTCAAGGAATTGGATTGATTCAGGAGAGTTCTGGCGGTGCCGAAGTTGTGAATGTTCTAAAAAGAAGGAATTTTGCCCGTTTTTTAACTTTCCTATCGCAGTGTAAGTTAGTCAATTATATGCTTCTCCTGACGGGAGAGGTAGGATTCATCAATCCATACCCCAAGGCCTGGTTTTTCTGGCAATCGGACGCTGCCGTTTGGTCCGTATTCTATCCCTCCTGTCACAGGGTCTTCTGCAAACATGAGCGGTGTATCGAAATCAATATAGTGAACAGCCGGACTGCACTGTGCGAGATGTGCGGATGCTGTAAAACCAATTCTGGATTCGAGAAATCCACCAACCTGAACCGGAAGGTTTGCATTCTGGGCAAGGGAAATAATTTTTTTTGCTTTAAAAATTCCCGCAGATTTCCCAAGTTTCACATTGATGGAATCGCATGCCTGCAATGCGATCAGTCGTTCTGCATCGTGATGATCACAACACGACTCGTCTGCCATGATCGGAACCGGGCTTTGTTTCCGGAGCATGGGAAGATTCATGAAATCCCAGCGGGGAATCGGCTCTTCGCAGTGTTGGATGTTTTGTGTAGAAACAGCATGGAGTACTTTAATCGCTGTTTGAAAATCCCATCCCTGGTTTGCATCCAGGCGAAAAGGGATTTCTGTCCCGACTGCCTCACGCATGCATTGAATGCGTTCGATATCCTTTTCTGCAGTATCGCCAAGTTTAATTTTAATATACCGGTAGCCTTCTTCTTTGATGCGGATTGCATCCGAAATCATTTTTGCTTTAGGGCCAAGGCTCACAGTGTAGTCCGTAAAAAGTTCCCGGATGCAATTTCCTCCCAGCAGCTGATATACCGGCACGGAACGAATTTTTCCAATAATATCATACAAGGCAATGTCAAAAGCACTTTTGATGCTGTTGTTTGAATAGATATTCCTGTCCATGCAGTAATGACAGGCCTCAACATCAAGCGGATCATTTCCCAGTAATGTCCGGGCAATTTCTTTTCCGATAACAATACCGGTATCAATGGTTTCACCGTGAATCGTACGAAAAGGGCTGCATTCTCCGATGCCTGAAATACCGGTATTTGTTTTCAGAATGACAATGATATTCTCAGCATATTCCAAAGGGCCCAATGAGATCACAAAGGGTTCTTTGAGTTTGATCCGGGAACGGTAAAGTTCTGCTTGTACAATTCGAATCGGTGACGACATCGGATTATTTTACATCCATCACGAAGGTAATTAAAAGAACATCAGTGAATGGATCAAAAAAGTTTATTAGAATTATTTTTCAGCAGTTCAGTATTCATAAAATCGTGAATCTTCAGTTGGCTTAAGTTAAGCTAAAGGATAAACTACAGAATTTATTTCGGGGTGTCAGGAATTCTTGCTGGTAAATTTTCAAGCATGCTTCAGGGCTTCCCTTTTGCTCAAAGGCTTCAGGTCGTGTGTAGCGACGAAACGCTTTACCGCTTTCAGGTCTGTGTAACCGTATTGCCGGAGAGCCCATCCGATTGCTTTTTGGTGAAAGAATTCCGTCGAAGCGAGGTGAGGAATCATGACTTTAAACAGTAAATCGACATCCGTCTTTTCTCCGTATTTAAGCTGGAAAATAATCGCGGTACGGTTCAACCATAGATTTTCATTTTTTGACCACTGCAAGGCTTTGCCGACTTTGCGTTTTGGCCATTTTGTAAAGTAATACCCAAGCAGTGTCGATGCGATGTAATCGACAGTATCCCACCAGGATTGAGTGATGATCATTTCTTCGAATAAATCAAGAATATTTTCATTCCAGAATTTCCTGTTACGGAATAATATTTCAAATGCCAGGTAATGCAGTTCTCTTTCCTGCTGTTTCCAGAGCCATCGAACGGCTGCTTCCTGATCAGAATGCGGAATGTTTTTCAATGCCGGCAAAAAAGGTTTTAACAGTTCATTCCTCAGCGGTTTTTTGATTCCAAAAAATGAAAACTTTCCTTTCAAATATGCTTTCATAGCCAGCGCATTCTCCTTGTTGCGATGGTTTTTATATTCTTGTTTAATTTCTGTTAGTAATTCTGAAATATTCATATTCTTTAGATGAATGCGCAGGTAAAGTATATTTTATTTTAATGAATAAAAATAAATATGAAAATTTTGATATGAATTTTATTTTAATTTCACAACAGGAGGCGGATTCTAAAATGTTATTTTATTCCAATATTCTCTATCAT
>DAORHY010000324.1:0-4259 GCA_035438225.1 Bacteroidia bacterium | reverse complement strand
AAGATATCAGATTAACGGAAAATATCCTGGTTGCTCAGAATACTCAGGTAGCTGTCATAGCGCGAGTAAGCAATTTCTCCGCGTTCAACTGCAGGCTTTACAGCGCAATCTTTCTCATTTGTATGCAGACAATTGTTGAAGCGGCACCCCTTTCCGGCAGCAAATATTTCCGGAAAGAAATGCGACACTTCGTACTTATCAAAATCGATGGTTCCAAATTCACGGATGCCGGGTGTGTCAATCAGGAATCCTCCGTCCGGCAAGGAATGCATTTCTGCAAATGTGGTTGTGTGTGTGCCTTTCATGTGTTGAGAAGAAAGATTCGATGTTTTAAGTGTAGAACCGGGGATCAGGGCATTGATCAGCGAGGATTTGCCTACGCCGCTATGCCCTGAAAAGAGGTTCACTTTTCCTTTTAGCTCATGCTTCATGGCCTGCATTCCCAATCCGGAGAGTGCAGACACAGCCATGACTTTGTAACCGATGCTTTCGTACAGCTGCTTCAGTTCATTCACAAAATCCCATACATCATCATCATAAATATCGGCTTTGTTCCAGATGATTCCTCCCGGAACGCTGTGCGCTTCAGCGGTTGCAAGAAAACGATCGATAAAACCAAGGGAGGTTTTGGGCAATACAGGAGTAGCCACAACCCAGGCCCGGTCGACATTGGCTGCGATGATCTGAACCTGTTTTGAAAGCTTCACCGATTTCCGGATAATATAATTTTTCCGGTCGAACAGCTCCGTTATATATCCCACTTCGTGTGCCGGGTCCCATTCAACACGAACATGATCTCCTACTGTCAGCGGATTCGTTGCCTCGAAGTCTTTTAGCCGCAGATTACCACGTATCCTGCAAACGAGGTTTTGGCCGTCCTCCAGCCTTACCGTATAAAGTGCTCCCGTAGATTTGATAACTATCCCGCGCATGAAGCGAAAGTAGAAAAAGCAAGCGGAGAATACACCTGAATTTTATTAGAAATACGTTAGATTTGTGCCCGTTCAATGTTCTCAACTCTGTTGTCAGTGAATTTCGTCGTCATGTTTTTAATTGAAAACGTGAAAACGGAACAGCACCAAGTTCCACTCCCGAAACCCAATATCATGTCAGTACTCGTCTCGAACATCAGTAAAAACTATGGCAGCCAGAAAGCACTGGATGATGTTTCATTCAATGTGCAAGGCGGCCAGGTTGTAGGATTTCTCGGTCCCAATGGGGCAGGGAAATCGACGATGATGAAAATTATTACCTGTTTTATTCCACAGACATCGGGAACAGCAACTGTTTGCGGATATGATGTTAGCGAAAACAGCCTGGAAGTAAGAAAAGTGGTCGGATATTTGCCTGAACACAATCCGCTTTACCTTGAGATGTATGTAAAAGAATACCTGGAATTTATAGCCGGGCTTCACCATCTGGCCGGGACAAAAAAAGCAAGGATATCTGAAATGATAGAGATCACCGGACTAAAAGCTGAACAGAATAAGAAAATCGGGGCATTGTCGAAAGGTTACAGGCAACGTGTCGGGCTCGCGCAGGCATTGATCCACGACCCCAAGGTACTGATACTCGATGAACCTACATCAGGGCTTGATCCCAACCAGTTGTCTGAAATCCGGTCACTCATTCAATCCATTGGAAAGGAAAAAACCGTCATCCTTTCCACTCACATTATGCAGGAAGTGGAAGCCATCTGTGATCGGGTAATCATCATCAACAAGGGAAAAATAGTTGCAGATGAAAACACAGAGATTTTAAGAAAAACAACTTCACCTGCAGATAGTATCCTGATTGAATTTGATGCTGCGTGCAGTAAAAACCAATTGATGAAAATTGAAGGAGTTGTTTTTGCTGAACCGGTGACCGGAAACATCTGGCGGTTAGGTTCCGATGGCAAAACCGATATCCGTCCGCATGTTTTCCAGTTTGCAGTTCAACACCAGCTTGCTGTTCTATCAATGCAGAAACAAGAGCAAAAACTGGAAGATATTTTTCATCAGCTCACAAAAAACAATAACGCCTGAATCCCAGCCATCATCCAAAATTCAGCACCTCAATGAATCTGTGGAAACTGTTTCTCCCCTCCTTGCTGCTTGCGTCTTTTTCGTTGTCGCTCAACGCCCAAAACATCACCGCATATTCTGATTACAGAGGATACCTCCAGGCTTTTGATAACGGGATGTTTCACCAGCTGGAATACCTGCCGGCAAAGTCGTACAAGTTCGGCGCCAGTTCAATAGCATACATTGACAACAGGAATGATTTTAAAATTTATTACAAAGGCAAAACCTTTCCTCAGGTCAATGCTGCAGATTTCTCGTACTTCGTGACCGATTATCTGGTCGCTTTCAAGGTCGGGTCTGTCTTGTATGTGTTTGATGACGGTGCGCGGAAGACGCTCAGTTATTACAATACGATTCTGACTGTGAACGACAGCGTCATGGCATATTTTGATGATTCAAATTTCAACCTGAGTGTTTATTACCAGGGGAGGTCTGCCGTTCTGGAATCGTCCCTTCTGGACAAACCAAAAAGTATCAAGACAGGATCCAATACCATTGCCTGGGTAAATCAAAGTAATTTTTTCAGCATTTTTTACCAAGGCGAAGTACACACCGTCACGAACATCCCACCCATTGCATACGAAGCAGGGAGAGACATCGTTGCTTATGTCGATGACTACGACAAGCATTTTCACTTGTTTTACAAAGGTGATTCAGCAGTTGTAGAAGAATATGCTCCGGATTCCTTCAAAGTCGGATACGGCATCATGGCCTATGTTGACAATCTTGGAAATTTTCGTGTATTCCAAAACGGAGCCACCAAGCGCCTGCTTTCCGACCGTCCGGATTACTTCCTGGTGAAAGGCAACGTAGTGGTTTACTCTTACAACAGGATGTTTAATGTTTGGTATGACGGACAGGTGACAACCCTTGAAAATTTTACACCGGCAGACTTTCAGCTTGGGATAAACGGAGTCGCCTGGCTCGATGACAGTGGCCGGCTTAAGTTTTTTGACAGGGGTAAGACCTATACGGCATCCTACGAGATGATCAACAAATACACGCTCAACGGAAACGTCCTGAAATACGAAACCGGCTCGAATACAGTGACGGTATTTTTTGAGGGTAAAAACTACTGATCCCGGCTTCACTCCCCGGTTTCTGCAGAATATTTGCACAGAAATCCAGCTCCGTTTTCAATGTCAAATCAAAGTATTTTCTTACTTTTGCACCCTGAGTGGAAAGATTTGATTGTCCGCCTCCGGCAGAGGCAATATTGCAACCACGGTAAAAAATGCTAAGGCTTATTCTAAGCTTTTGCAACCGCGATCTCCTCCCCTCTTACTTGTCTGATCATTCCTTATTCTTAAAAACCAATAGAGAACCATGTCTTATTTGTTCACCTCAGAATCCGTTTCCGAAGGGCATCCCGACAAAGTCGCGGACCAGATTTCAGATGCATTGATTGATTATTTCCTGGCCTATGACCCCAAGTCGAAAGTGGCTTGTGAAACCCTTGTGACAACCGGGCAGGTTGTCCTTGCCGGTGAAGTAAAATCAGAAGCTTACCTCGATGTTCAGGATATAGCACGCGATGTAATTCGTAAAATCGGGTACACCAAGAGCGAATACATGTTTGAAGCAAATTCCTGTGGTATTTTCAGTGCGATTCACGAACAATCACCGGATATCAATCAGGGAGTAGACAAAAAAGATCCATGGAAACAAGGAGCAGGCGACCAGGGCATGATGTTCGGTTATGCAAGCCGCGAAACGGACACCTACATGCCCTTACCGCTCGAACTTGCACATCTCCTGTTGCGTGAACTTGCTGCAATCCGCAAGGAAAACAAAACAATGACTTATCTCCGCCCGGATGCAAAATCTCAGGTGACGATTGAATACAGCGACGACAATCAACCCATCCGTATCGACTCCATTGTGATTTCCACGCAGCACGACGATTTCGATAAAGACGCATCCATGTTGAAAAAGATTAAGGATGATGTCATCAATATCCTTGTCCCGCGTGTCATGAAAAAACTGCCAAAGCGTGTTCAGGCCTTGTTCAATGACAAGATTAAATACCATGTAAATCCGACCGGTAAATTTGTAATTGGCGGACCGCATGGCGATACAGGACTGACCGGCCGGAAAATTATCGTTGATACTTACGGCGGCAAAGGAGCCCATGGCGGCGGCGCATTCTCCGGAAAAGATCCTTCCAAAGTGGACCGTTCGGCAGCCTACGCA
>DAORHY010000323.1:0-4278 GCA_035438225.1 Bacteroidia bacterium | reverse complement strand
CCTGAGATAATAATTTCTCATTGTACACCTCGCGTGCGTTCGGATGTCCCGCAATAACTTTGTACAATAACGGTTGGGTAAAACGCGGCTCATCGCCTTCGTTGTGTCCGTATTTTCTGTATCCGAGGATATCAATGAAAACATCGCGGTGGAATTTCTGCCGGAACTCCATCGCAAGCTCGATGGTATATACCAGTGCTTCCACATCATCTGCATTTACATGGAATACCGGTGATAATGTAACTTTGGCAACATCTGTACAATAGGTACTGGAGCGGCCGTCAATATAGTTCGTTGTAAATCCGATCTGGTTGTTGGTCACAAGGTGAATTGTTCCGCCGGTACGGTACCCTTTGAGGAGGGACATTTGTATCACTTCATACACCACGCCTTGTCCGGCGATCGCACCATCACCATGAATCAGAATCGGTGCAATCTGATCTTCATTTCCCCCCGGTGTATTGTCAATCTTAGACCGGACAACGCCCTGAACAACAGGATCAACAGTTTCGAGGTGGGAAGGATTCGGAGCGACACTCAGGTGAATTTTCTTTCCGCCGGTGGTCTCTACATCGCTTGAAAAACCAAGATGGTATTTCACATCGCCGGCGAATTCCATTTCATCGTATTCCATTCCTTCAAACTCACCGAAGATTTCTTCGTATGTTTTTCCAAGAATGTTTGCCAGAACATTTAATCGCCCGCGGTGGGCCATGCCGATGACGAACTCTTTTATTCCCTGTTCGGCTCCTTTTTCAATAACCGCATCAAGTGCGGGAATCAGCGTTTCACAACCTTCGAGAGAAAACCGTTTTTGTCCGACAAACTTGGTATGAAGAAAGTTTTCAAAAGCAACGGCTTCGTTCAATTTGGTCAGAATCCTGCGCTTCTTTTCAATTTTAAAATCCGCTGCATTTTTTCGACCCTCCATGCGTTGCTCAAGCCAGTCGATAATTTCCGGAGTACGGATGTACTTATATTCCGCACCAATAGAGGCACAATAGGTTTCTTCAAGATGACTGATGATTTCGCTCAGTTTGGCCGGCCCGATTCCAATCAGCGATCCTGCCTGAAAAACTGTTTCCCTATCTGCAGGAGCAAGCCCGAAATTCTCCGGGTCCAATGTCGGTGTGTACTTGCGGCGCTCTCGGACAGGATTGGTCTTTGTGAAAAGATGGCCGCGGTTCCGGTAACCATTGATCAGGTTAATAACATTGAATTCTTTCTGAAAATTTTCCGGAATGGAACTGTTTTTTTGTGCAGCAGCCGGAACATCATAAGTAGTCCGCGCAAATTCAAACCCCTCAAAAAATTTCTTCCAGCTTTCGGTAACAGTGTCAGGATTGGCCAGAAACTGTTGATACAGGGATTCTATCTGCGAAACATCTGCATTTCCAAGGTATGAAAATTTGTCCATCTTTAAAGGCGTGGAATAAAGGACAAAGGTACGGATACTTTTTTAATGGTTCATTCCGTGTGGCAGGTGATGGCTTATCCGATATTCATTGGGATTGAAACGGATCAGAACATTCCCATAGCTGACTTCTGCGTATTCGTTTCAAAAAGAATTACTCAGCATCCGGATGGATCAGAACAACGACTTCCTCACGGATGGATCGGCCTTTGGAAAATTTCCTGCGGTAGTTTTTCATCCAGATGAACATTCCGGGAACGCCGATGAGCGTTGGCCAGAGCCACTGAATACTCACCGGCAGCCAGTCGAAATTTAAATTCACAGCTGAAAAAGCTGAAACTGCCGCAATGTATGCACCAATCATCCCTCCCATATGACTGAAAAACCATTTGCCTTTGACCTGCCTTGGACGAAAAAAAGATACAAGATCCCGCACACTATTCAAAAGTCCGATGGTTCCAAAGACAATGGAAATCACGCCAAAAGATTCCGGTAATTTTAGAATACCGATCATCAACAGAACAATACAAAACACTGCATTCAGGCTCACGACAAACCAATCGATGAATTTTACATCCTTACGGCTTTTCAGATTTTTTCGATACAAGGACCTGTACCCTGAGAAAGCGAGGTAAAATGAAAATACAGCAACGAGCGTAAGAAATACATTATTGTGCATTGGGGCCATTACCAGCGCAGCTCCACAAACGCCGGCCATTGCCCAGAAAAATACTTTTCCCCAGGACCGGTGCGCGTCTCCTCCCTTTTTTACAATCATCGCAACAGGAGCGACAAAAAATGCAGTGAACCCGCAAAGGATGTGAATGACGAGGAAAATGTTGAAGATGGTCATGGAAGATTTGAGTTTAGGATTTGAATGAATCGTGAGAAATTATTAATTAGGTTAACATGCGAACATGCGATCGTTTTTTCCCCGGCAAATGTATTTCAGAAAAACAGCCTTACCGGGAAATTGGGAGAAACGGTGAAAAAATGGGACAAAAGGGCCAATCGGGATGAACGGCTGATTGAAAAATGACGATCGGCAATAAAAAAAATAGCGGATTCAGTGATTGTACTCCTCCACGGCATACTACCAGGGCCTGAAAATAACTTTTCAAGCGACCGTTTTCCCGCCTTTCAGCATACGCAACCGTTTGTGAAGTTCTTCGCCGGTTCTCCGGGCAACAGGAATTGTGTCCTGGCAATGATCGAAATGAAGCCGGTAGCCCTGGGAATTTCCTTCAACCGAAACCACCTGGCTCAGATTCACAAGAAAGGAACGATGGCAACGAAAAACCATAGGATTATTTATTTGACTTTCAGTCCTTTTTAAACTGGACCGGAGCAACACCGATTTTATCTGCCTGTCGTGATGGTAAACCACTTTGGAGTAATTATCGGCCGATTCAATGTATAACAGCGTGGAATCACTGAGTTTTAACACTTCATCCTTTTCATTTTCTGAACGCAGGATAAATTCTGAAGGTGCTTTTTGCCTGCCGATGTCCTGAACTTCTTTTTCAATTTGCCTTGCTTCCTCAACATTCAGATTCAACGACCGGCTGTATTTCAAGAGTGTAAAAATTCCGGCAACAATCAGTGCAACAGCTACTGTCACAAACTGAAAAAACAGAAAACTTCCCCACATCAGCGGCAGCCTCGTCAGCAGATGAGTGTAAAGCCAGTTACCAATGCCGATAAAGAAAAAATTGAAAACAAAAAATGCAATATTCTTTCCAACTGTCCAGCTTTCTTCTTTGAAAAAATCTTTAAATAAAAAGGGCAACGGAAGCAGTACCAAAATCACAACAGTAGTCACTGCGCCATACCCGAGAATGAAAAGATTCATGTTCTCCACTTGCACCTGCTGAATCCCGAAAGGTTCGAATACCCACAGAAAAACAGAAACAATAATCCCGCTGAGCAAAGCCATACGTATGCCCCTGAGAAGGCTCCACTCTTTGGGAAATGGCTGCTGGAAGATCCGGATCATAATTTACGACTGCAAGATATTGAAATCCGGAGACAGAAAATGCCCGCCGGATACAGCATTGTACCCTGAACACTCATTCCTGCCAGGTAAATTTTTTATAACAACAGAGAACCTGATGTGAATCTTTTGGAACGAAAGGACATCGCTTTGCTTCTACCGCCCTGCCCGTGCTCCGGTCGGCCCGCACAGCCCGGCCTCCCTATGCCCGGGGTTAGATTGCAGCGGGCGGGGTTAGGAATTTTAGATTTTTGATTTAAGATTTAAGATTTTAAACCGGAGGTCGGGATGCAGAGCAGAGTGATTTCTGTTCAATTTTCAGGTGCTGAATAAAAACTCAATAACATCTTGTTAAAAACAAATGACATTCATGAAAATATTTGTTGCTGATTCCGATTATCTTCGTAAAATAAAAAAACATCCTCCCATGAGACGTCTTTTACTCATTCTGAGTTTTTATTGCATTGCTGCGAATAGTTCGGCACAGGTATCTACCATAAGTCCGGATTTTGAATTTCAGGGCAATACCCTGACCACGACGATTACAATGGCAAGCGGAGTATTGTCTGCGGCTTCACCTCCGATGACATCAACGGATATCTACCTGGAACAAAACGGGATCCAGATCTTTACAGATTTCTTTGATCCTTCCCAGATTTATACCGACGGTTTCGGAGGACTCACCGATTCTCTTTACACGGATTTCACAATTTCAGCTCTGGCAACTCCGGGCTGGTATGATGTGCATGTCATCACTTACACAATGGATCCATTTCAACCGTGGATCATGATTCCTTCCGATAATGTTCTGACGAATGGATTCCTGGTCCGGATTCCCGGAAGTTGTTCAGTCCCCACCGGCGTGAATGCG
>DAORHY010000322.1:0-4295 GCA_035438225.1 Bacteroidia bacterium | reverse complement strand
TTGGCTTGTTCATCCTTCTGTTGTTCCTGGTAAAAATCCCTTATTTTCTGAAAGACCTGTCCGATGAGTTCCCTGTATTTGTTCCGCAGGGGTTCAATTGTTTCCGGAGCAGTTGGACCCAATTCGGTCCATTCCATCCGGTACAAATTAATCATCCGCTCAATTCCTTTGATGGAATCCATCGGCAACAACGATTCAATTTTGGAAAGGAGCTGGGTGCGGTGCTCAAAATTTCTCTTGAAGTCAAGTTCGCGCAGGTCCTTACTCAACTTCATGTTGTAATAGAAGTTGTGTACGTGGCGGTGATAGATGCTCTGAAGGTTCTTGTAATCTCTCGTCGGAACATTTCCAATATCGTTCCAGCGGGTCTGCAATTCCTTGAATGACTGGAATGCCCTGCCGATATTTGTTTCTTCTGCAATCAATTTTTCAAGTTCCCGGATGACGGCTTCCTTCTCTTTGTATTTTGTGTCCACTTCGTCCGCCTTCATTTTTCTGAATTTGGATTGACGGTCACTCAGGATATGCATGAGTTCACTGAAACGGCCGTCCAGGGGATCTTTGGGAGCTTCAAAATCATCGGCCAGACCTCCTTCAGCAATGAACTGTTGTTGCAGTTCCTGGTGAAGGCGATCGCATTCGCGCAAGTACTCGTTTTTGATTTCATCCGCTTTGGAAAAAATATCTTCCGATAAATTTTCTTTGGTGAGATCTTCCAGTTTGGTAATTAATTCTTCCTTCATGGATACAGACAGCATAATTGGATTCGATAAGAATCCCAAATTTAGGAAATGTTTTTAACGGGGAGACGGTTAAAGCAAAGCCGGAATTGACGTTTCCAATGAGCCGACAAGATAGTTCCTGAATAGGGAGATGTCAAGCAGCGGGGGCAGGCGGTTGAAAGCACTCGGTAACCATCCTTATTTACATGGCGATGTTAGGGTAGGAGAGGAAGCCGGTTGAACGTGTCAGCCTCTTATTCATTTACTGGCTGGGACAAACAGCTAGTTTTTTCGTTTTTTTGAAGAAATGGCATATTTTTTTTAAAAATCCGCTTGGTTATTTCTGAAAAAAGCCTAAATTTGCAGCCTCAATTTTGAAGATAATGAAGAAAGACATTCATCCCCAGAACTATAGAATGGTCGTGTTTAAGGATATATCCTGCGATTATTCCTTTATGACGCGTTCAACGATCGAAACGAAAGATACTGTGAAATGGACTGATGGTAAAGAATATCCATTGGTAAAGCTTGAAATCAGCCACATGTCCCATCCTTTCTACACAGGAAAGATGAAACTTCTCGATACGGCAGGTCGCGTGGACAAGTTCCGTACCCGTTATGCAAAGAAAAAAGAGGTAACCAAATAAGGAAACCTGTAGCGCTTGAAAAGTCCTCCAAAACCTGGAGGACTTTTTCTTTTTTATACCCTGCTTATTTTTATTTTTGATCGCTCAATTAAGCAAACAAAGAATGAATATTATTTTTTTTGACGATGATTCGAGGAGCAACCTGCTTCCGCTGACGTATACCAAGCCTGTTTGTGAACTGCGTGTAGGTATTTTAACCCTGCGCGAAAAATGGGAAAGGCATTTCGGAAGGATAAATTCTTTCCTGACAGAAACTTACCTAAAAGAGAAATTTCCTTTGATTACAGGAGAGGATAATTTATTTCTGAATGGATCCCTCTTTCCGGATGCCAGCCTTTTATCGGCTATAAAAAGCCTCAAACCGGGGGATCGACTTGTTCAGGGGGAAGTCATTCTGGCCCATCGTGTGTTACGTGAGCAGATGGAGGACTTTAAACAGGTATCGGAACTTGTTCCCGGGAAACTGATTCCGTATTCTCAGGCACCTGATAAACTCAATTATTGTTGGGATCTATTTGCCCGGAACGAGAAAGCTATCGCCGGTGATTTTAGAGTAGTGACAGAAGGCCGGAAATCCTTGCCATTGCCTGAATCAAACAAATGCATTCATCCGGAAAATATTTTTCTGGAAGAAGGCGTTAAAATAGAGTGTGCCATCCTCAATGCATCGGCCGGGCCGATTTACCTGGGAAAAAATTCCGAAGTCATGGAAGGAGCAATGATCCGTGGGCCCTTTTCCCTCGGCGATCATGCGCAGGTTAAAATGGGTGCAAAAATTTATGGCGCCACCACCATCGGTCCGGAATGCCGTGTAGGGGGAGAGGTGAGTAATTCGGTGATTCAGGGTTTTTCCAATAAAGGGCACGATGGTTTCCTGGGGAATTCTGTAATTGGAGAATGGTGCAATCTGGGAGCAGACACAAACAACTCCAACCTTAAAAACAATTATTCTAAGGTGAAGGTGTGGAATTACAAGGAAGAACAATACATCAATACCGGACTTCAGTTTTGCGGATTGATCATGGGTGACCATTCAAAATGCAGCATCAATACTATGTTTAACACAGGAACAGTCGTTGGTGTGAGTGCGAATATTTTCGGAAACGGATTTCCCCCGAAGTTTGTCCCTTCCTTTGCCTGGGGCGGATCTGAAGGATTTAAAACGTACCGAATTGAAGAAGCTGTAGAAGTGGCACAACGTGTTTTCGAAAGGCGCCATCTTGAATTCAATAAAACCGAACAAAAGATCCTCAGCCATCTTTTTGAATACACAACCAAATTCCGTTCCTGGTAACAAACTATTTATTCCATGAATCAAACGAAAGATTACACAGACCTGTTGCTCTATTTTGTTCCTGCATTCCTGGTTCTGATGGCTATGTTTATGGTGATCAAAAGGTCGTTGGATACCTATCTGGTAACAGTCCGGAAATTTCTTGACCGGGACATCCAGCTGCAGGCGATGGAAGACAGATCATCCCGGCAAAAAGATGCCACACCGCTCAAGCTTCAGGCGTATGAACGGCTGGTGCTGTTTCTTGAACGCATTAATCCAATCAGCATACTTGTCAGAGTGCATCGCGGCGGCATGAGCGCCGGCCAGCTGCAATCGGATCTTGTGGCTACGATCCGTGCAGAATTCGAACACAACCTGTCACAACAGATCTATGTGTCCGAGCAATCCTGGGATGAAGTGAAGAGTGCCAAGGAAGATATGATCCGGATTGTGAACAATGCATTTAATCAGGTCGGAATGAATGGAACCGGTATACAGATGAGCACACAAATTTTCGAGCAGGTGCTGAAAACGGAAATGTTGCCCACACAAAGAGCCATTGATTTCCTGAAAACTGAAGCAAGGAAGTTACTGGGACAATGAGTTCGCGTACTGAAGAATTTTTTGCATTCAAATCCAAATGATCATGAGTACTAAAGAGGCTGCCGGAAAAAAGTTTGTTACAGAAAGCGGGATTGAGATTCAACAACTTTATTCCGGACACGATACAAAGGCTGAAAAACCGGGAGAGTTTCCGTTTACCAGGGGTGTTCAGGCTGATATGTACCGCAGCAAACTCTGGACGATGCGTCAGTATGCGGGTTTTTCCACTGCAGAAGAATCGAACAAGCGTTATCATTACCTTCTCGGCCAGGGTACCACAGGTTTGTCTGTAGCATTCGATCTGCCGACTCAGATCGGTTATGATTCGGATCATGCATTAGCGGAGGGTGAAGTGGGCAAGGCGGGTGTTGCCATCGATTCGTTGCGTGACATTGAAATTCTATTCGACAAGATTCGGCTCGAAGACATTACTACTTCGATGACCATCAATTCCACAGCCTCAGTTTTGCTTGCTTTTTACATTGCACTTGCAAGAAAACAGGGTGCGGATCTGAATAAAATTTCAGGAACCATTCAGAATGATTTACTCAAGGAATATGCGGCACGAGGAACTTATATTTACCCTCCGAAGCCATCGATGCGGATCATTACGGATATTTTTGAATACTGCAGCCGGGAAGTACCGAAATGGAACACGATCAGCATCAGTGGTTATCATATCCGTGAGGCAGGGTCAACAGCCGTCCAGGAGCTTGCATTTACGCTCTCAAACGGAAAAGCATATGTGAAAGCTGCACTGGACAAAGGATTGGACATTGATGTATTCGGTAAACGCTTGTCTTTTTTCTTCAATGCTCACAATAATGTCTTTCAGGAGGTGGCTAAATTCCGCGCAGCACGCAGGATGTGGGCATCCATCATGAAGGAGATGGGGGCAAAAGATCCGCGTGCGATGATGCTGCGGTTTCATACCCAGACAGGCGGGTCCACACTCACCGCACAGCAGCCAATGAATAACATTGTCCGGGTAACATTGCAAGCTCTGTCGGCAGTTTTGGGCGGAACACAGTCATTGCATACAAACGG
>DAORHY010000321.1:0-4297 GCA_035438225.1 Bacteroidia bacterium | reverse complement strand
ATTGATTGTTGCACCGGTTTGGCCTCCCGGAGTCCATACATAAGATGTTCCGCCGGTAGCGGTCAACGATGCAGTTGTCCCGGTACAGATCGTCTGATCTGTTCCTGCGTTTGCTGCAGGCAATGCATTGACCGTAACCGCATGCAATACTGTATCTGTACAACCGTTAGAGGAAGTGACGATAAGGCTTGCGTTAAATGTTCCTGCACTCGTATAGGTGTGTGCGGGCGAGGATTGTGTCGATGTAAAAGTATTTCCGAAATCCCAGAAGTAGGATTGAATGGATCCCAGGGAAATGGTAGAATTATTTTGAAATGTTGTAGGTCCGCCGAGACAGACTACAGACGAAGTGAATTCTGCAACCGGTGAAGGATGGATGTTCACCGGATGTGAAATGGAACTGGTACATCCGCCGGCTGTTGTCACTTGCAGAACCACTGTGTATTGGCCGCTGGTACCAAACGCATGGGAAGGGTTCTGAAGTGTTGACGTGGTTCCGTCCGAGAAATTCCAATTGTAACCGGTGATGTTACCGGTACTGACGCTGGAGAGATTACTGAACGCAATGGGTGAACCGGAACAATTGTCCGGAGCTGTGAAGCCAGCCACAGGCAATGGATTCACGGTCACGGTCTGGCTTGCTGAATTGCTGCAGCCATTCGAACTTGTTGTGCTGAGTGTGACAGTATATGTTCCTGCTCCCGGATAAGTATGTGTTGGGTTTTGTTGCCCTGACGTTGAATTTGCATCACCAAAATCCCAGTTCCAGGAGCTGATGGAACCTGCAGCAACCGATGAAGCATCGGTGAACTGTGTGGTTCCGCCTTCGCACACTGAATTCGCGCTGAAATTAACAACCGGCAATTGATTGACCTGTGCTGTGACTGTAATCCCACCACTACAGCCTGAAGTATCAGTGACAGTTACTCCATAGGTTCCGGCAGTGTTCACTACTATTGTCTGTGATGTCTGACCCGTAGTCCAGTTGTAGGTCATTCCGGAATATCCTGCATCGAGAACGGCACTGTCTCCCTGGCAGAACGAAACATTGCCCAAGTTGATCGAAATGGAGGATCCGGCATTTACGTTGCAGGAAGCGTTCGCACTGCAACCGAATGCGTCCGTAACCACTACGGAGTAGGTTCCGCCATTTGTTATGTTGATGACTTGCGTGGTTTCACCATTCGGGAGCCACTGGTAGGAAGATCCGCCAGGTCCGGCATCCAGTGTTGCAACAGAACCGGCACACAGGAAGAAGGATTGCAGATTTACAGGTGGAGGAGTGTGGACATTTACATTGACAATTGCAGAGGCAGTGCAACCGACGGCATCTGATGCCACAACTGTATATGAAGTAGAAGCTGAAGGAGAGACTGAAATGCCGGAACTGGTACTTCCGCCCGGGTTCCAGGAATAGGTAACCCCGCCGGTTGCATTCAGTGTAGTAGAGGCTCCTGCACAGATGTCTACGTCCGGGCCGATATTTACAACGGGTAATTGACCTACGTTTACATTTACTTCATCTGAAAAAGTACAACCGTTTCCATCCGTCCCGATTACGGTAAATGTCGTACTCACTGCGGGATCCACCGAAATGTTTTGCGTGGTAGAACCACCCGGAATCCAGTTGTAAGTGAGGGCGCCGCTCGCAGAGAGCGTAACTGTTCCGCCCGAACACATGAACCGGTCGGCTCCTGCGGATACACCCGGAACGGGATTAACGTTCACGTTCACAGTATCCCTGGCCTGGCAACCATTTGCATCGGTGACGGTCACTACATAAGAAGTGGACCCTCCCGGACTAATAACCACAGATGAGCCTGTGTTACCACCGGGTTGCCAAGAATAAGTTCCTCCGCCGGAAGCGCTGAGAGTAGCTGAACTTCCGCTGCAGATCGTAATATCGCTTCCAGCATTGGCCAACGGTAAAGGATAGATGGTTATCTGGTGGGTGACAGTATCACTACATCCTGATGCATCTCCGGAAACAAGTGTCACCGTATACGTACCCGCAGAATCGTACACATTTGTAGGATTCTGTGCTGTTGAAGTATTACCATCACCGAAATTCCAATTCCATGAACTCACAGGCGGGTTTGTCTGGTCTGTAAAACCAACGCTGGTGTTAATACATGAATTTGCTGCGGTAAATTCTGCTACCGGAGGAGGCGAAATGATTATTTGTTGTACAAGTGTATCCAAACAACCCAGTGAATTCTCAATAATCAACGAAACGTCGTAAGATCCCGGGTTTGGATATTGGTGAATCGGGTTTTGAATAGTGGATGTTGTGCCATCGCCGAAGTTCCAGTGCCAGGAGATGATTACTCCTCCCGGAGTAGTCGACTGATCCATGAAATGGATGGGATTGTTTACACAGGAAGTAGGGGAATAGCTGAAAGCAGCTGTCGGGATGAATGGCATTGTAACCACAACTGTATCGGTTGCTGTACAGGTTCCGTCACTTGCAGTAACCACCCATGTGCCGGAACTTACAGTAATCGCCTGCATGGTGGAGCCATTGCTCCACAAATAGGAATAGGTACCACTTCCGCCGCTTGCATTGGCAGTCAGCGTTGCAAGATCACTGCAGGCAATCTGTTGGTCTGGTCCGGCATTTACCCGGATGCCAACCACATTGACTGTATACGAGTAGATCTGGCTACCGACGTAAGGACAGGCGTCGTCAGCAACACGTACTGTGAAAGAGTAACTGTTTCCGATATCTGCAGAAGTAGGTGTCCAGCAGAATGTACCGGTAGGATGGAGAACTGAATCGGTATTAAAGGTTCCTCCGGCAATTCCATTGTCCCACGTGATACTCAGTTGTTGCCCGGCGTCCACATCATTTGAAAAGATGTTGAAACAGGTTTGCTGGTTCGCGCATACCGTAATGGAGAAGTTGTTGGTTCCATTGATCCCGGTAAGCGTGGGGAGAGTATTCATACAATTCATCACTGTCAATTGGAGGTCCCTTTCAACACTACCGATCAACACACCATTTCTGTATTCCAGAACATTCACTGCCATCACAGTTACCTCAAGCGCCTGGGGTGTAAGGCAAATGTCACCCGTGGTCTGGTTGAAACTGGTAGCAGGAACTGAATTGAGCGGATTGCTTGCATTGTATGGAGCAATGTAGTTGACATTGGTAGTGGCAGTTTGTTTGGGAGTGATCAGCTGGTATACCAGCGAATCACCATCTGTATCGTATGCGCCGTGGTTGAAGCAGTATTGCTGTCCGCGGCAGATAAATGGTACAGGCTTGTTTGAGAAGGTAGGCGAACTGTTACACGATGCGACAAGGTTGTTCAGTGTTGCATAAATATAGAAAGTGCTGGACCCCGGTGTTGTAATTGTGGTAATTGCAGCATTTCTGCAGCACAGGGAATAACTGAAAACCCAGTCTGCGCAATTTGCAGGAAGGGTAACAATACCATCATATACCCATTCCTGAATTCCCGTGAAGGAACCTCCGTTACAAGTTGTCACAGAAGTAGAGCAGGCAGGAGTAACTTCCTGTCCTGTTCCGGGACGTGGATAACAGGTAATACCAAGGCTTTGTCCACAGCTTGCCGAATTGATTGTCACAAAGGGATTTGCAGGTGCTGCAATCCCAATGCAGTCCCGGTAAAAGGAAAGGGTGATTCTATATGTATTTCCCCCCAGGCATTCGTAGGTGAGATCGGCGCCCATTGTGTGACTGGCCCGTACGTAGTTAGCCGAAAAAAGGCTAAGGACCAGTCCGATGATTACCAGGAATTTTCTGTGTAAATTTCGTTTCATGCTTGTCGAATTATGTAGGTATTGGGGCCTGGGAGATCAGCCCGCAACACACCACTTTTTCTAAACATTAAAGCTATTCCATCGCTTCAGTAGAAGGCGTTGAATAGATTGAACAACAAGCATTTGTAAGATTTAATGAAAGTAAATAAAAATGACTTTGGAATATTTCGAAAACAGCGTGAAAACTGAGTGTGGTGAAAAAAGCTTGGTTTTTTTGAAAAAAAAGTATGCAAGAAAAATGCGAAGGTTTTTCCGAAGGATTGGTTTATTGTATAAAAACCAGCAATGATTGAATTAATTACACTTTACCAATCCTTTTTTAGTTCATTATTTTGATACATTTGCACCTCGATTTTTTGAAAAATAAAGGGATTCTAATTTGTACACCGAATCCTGAATTTTGATAAAAAAATCGAATCGATAAGCCGAGGAGATTTAATGAAATAGTGGCATTTATCGGGGTGTAGCGTAGCCTGGTAGCGCGCCAGCATGGGGTGCTGGAGGCCGTGGG
>DAORHY010000320.1:0-4304 GCA_035438225.1 Bacteroidia bacterium | reverse complement strand
GCACGCTGCATCGTCTGCCACCGCTTCGGCTCGGAAGGTGGAGCCACGGGCCCCGATCTGACTCAATTGGCTGGTCGCTTCCAACTGAAGGACATGACCGAGGCGATCATCGACCCGAGCAAGGTCGTTCCCGACCTCTTCAAGGCCACCATCGTTGCGACCAAGGATGGCAAGTCGTTCACGGGCAAGCTGGTCAACGACACCGGAACGGCCATCACCCTCGTGATCGATCCGGAGAATGCGACGAAGACGGTGACGATCGAGAAGTCCAACATCGAAGAGCAGCAGCTTTCCACGACATCTCTGATGCCGAAAGACCTGCTGAAGACCCTCAACGAAACATACAGATTTTTCAGCAGCGGCCTGATCCATGCAGACTGGCTACACCTAATCGTCAACATGTTTGTGTTTTACACATTTGGCAGGGTGGTGGAAGATTATTTTCATGCTCTTTTCGGTGGCCGGGGGACGGTGAATTTCCTGCTGCTTTACGTCGGCGGTTTGGGTGTTTCTATCCTGTATACGTATTCAAAACAGAAAACTAATCCGGGTTATCATGCGCTCGGAGCTTCAGGAGCAGTTTCCGCAGTGGTGTTTTCCTTCATCCTTTTTCAACCCTTGCAGCGCCTGTGTTTTTACGGCATACTCTGTTTGCCGGGAATCATTTTTGGAGTTTTGTATCTTGGATACTGTTATTACATGGGAAGAAAGGGAGGAGACAAAATCAATCACGATGCTCACTTATGGGGTGCTTTGTATGGATTTTTCTTCACCATTATCCTGAAACCTTCCCTGATTGTTTCTTTCTTTGACCAATTGATTTATTTCAGGAATGCCATCTGATCTCAACAAAGCTATTTTTCTCGACCGCGATGGTGTGATCAACGAGGAAAGGGGAGCGTATACCTGGTTGCTGGAAGATTTCAGACTGAACAAAGACCTCGTCCCTGCCTTACTGGCTTTTCAAAGTGCAGGCTACCTGCTGATTATCATCAGTAACCAGGGCGGTATTGAAAAAGGATTATTTACAAAAGACGAAACAGATTACCTCCACCTGCACCTGGAACGCAATCTAGCCAACCAGGGAATCATCCTTTCAGCAATTTATTATTGTCCCCACCATCCTGATAAGAGCAAATGCATCTGCCGAAAGCCCGATTCCTTATTGTTGGAAAAGGCAATCGCCAGGTTCAACATAGACGCAAAGGAATCGTGGTTTATCGGGGATGCAGACAGGGATACCGAAGCTGGAATAAAAGCAGGAGTGAAGACGTTAAAAGTCCATTCCAATAGTTCTCTCCTTGACACATTGCCTTTAATATTGGGAAAAAACTGTTAAGACAGAGTCGTTAATTATTTTTTTAAAAAAGAATTTTTTAAGCCTTGCTACGCTGTACTTTTGTTGTGCGAGATGATGCAACAGGCAACCTTTATTAATTTCAACGGCAATATCGTTGATTCTTCACAACCCATTTTTACCTCTTCAAACAGGGCTTTTCGTTATGGGGATGCTGTGTTTGAAACCATCCGGCTCATGAACGGGGAGATACTGTTCTTTGAGCAACATCTGCAACGGTTAAAAAAAAGTATGTCCCTGCTGGGCATGCTTCCGCACGATGACCTGACATTTCACAATCTTTATCTCTCCATCCGGCACCTGGACCAGGTGAACCAGCTGAAAGGTCATGGCAGGATACGGCTTGAAGTTTTCAGGAATGACGGAGGATTGTACACTCCGCAATCGAATCACGTTTCCTACATCATTGAAGTAACTCCCTTGGTTCAACACCATTATAAACTGAACGAAACCGGATTAAAAATTGAACTCTATTCAGATATCAAGAAACCGGTGAGCCGTCTTTCCAATTTAAAATCCTCCAACGCCCTTTATTATGTGATGGCAGGATTGTACAAACGTGAACACGGATACGGGGATTGCCTGGTGCAGAATACCGACGGTCGAATCGCAGAGGCTATCAGCTCCAATATCTTCCTGCTCAACAACAATACCCTGATTACACCGTCACTTGAAGAAGCTTGTGTTGCAGGAGTGATGCGGGAAACAATTATCCGGATGACAGAAGAAAAAGGGAAAACCGTCATTCAATCCGGGGTGGAAGTGGAAGACATGCTGAAAGCAGATGAAATTTTTCTTACCGATGTAATCCATGGCATTCGCTGGGTGAGTGCTTTTCGCCACAAACGGTATTTCAATACATTTTCGCGCCAACTGCTTCGGGAGATCCAGAATTTACATTCAACAAAAAAGGTCTGAGATTTCTCTCAGACCTTTTTTGCAAATTAAAGAAGTAAGCAATTATTTTTTCGCTGTATTTGTTTCCATGGATTTTGCCATTTCATCAGCAGCAGCCATATTCTTTTCACAGGAAGATTTCACTTCTGCATACGCATTGTTCCAGGTCTCAATTTTTGTCTGGGCATCGCTCATTTTAGTGCGGAAATCAGCGAGTCCTTTTACTGCTTCGTCAGCATTGATTTCACCTTTTCCAATTTTATCTTTCCACTCTGTGAATTGCTTTGTCGTCTCATCCCAGGTAGCTTTGAAGGTGCTGTATTCATTCACCATACCATCGATTTTGGTTGCATCTTCATTCGCCATTTGAGACATGTTGGCTGCAGTTGTTTTCAATGCCTCATCTTTTGAATTCGCAATTGTTGAAGCACGCTCAGCCTGTTGTGCGGCAAATTCTTTTGCCTTCGTAGCGGTTTCACTGAGTTCAGCACTCCAGGCTGTCGCTTTCTCTCCGAGAGCTGTCCAGTCTGTACCGAACTGAGTGATTTCACCCATAGTTTTTTCATCAATTTTCTTTGTGCAGGAAGTAAAGCCGAGAGCACCGGCTACCATAAAGGCAAGAATTGCTTTTGTTTTCATTAGAGGTTTGTTTTTAGGTTTGTGTGATTGGTTTCTTAGTTTATTGTTACACAAAGTTATTACTTTCAGTTCTTTCCAATACATCCTGAAAAAATATCTTATTGACAGTCAGTCGTTCATTTCTCCTTTGGATCAGGAAATACACTTCGGATATAGTCCATGGTGTTGTTAACAGCTGATTTTTTTGGAAAAACCCCTTGATTTGCAACGCGGATATCCTCAATGGAATAAAAAGCATGTGGATTCAATTCCCGGATGATGTCCCTGACCAGGTCAATGTCTTTCCGTTTTACAATGGTAAATATGATCTTGACAGGACCTTTCGCTCCATGTCCATCCATTATGGTAACACCCACATTTTGAAGCTGTAATGCACTTACCAGCTCCTGCCAGTTTTGATTGGTGATGATCCGCAAAACCTGAGTTCCAAGAGCAAGTTTACGCTCTATGAACAGCCCGACATAGGTCCCGGCAGCGAAACCACCGGCAAATCCGATATAACAAAGCGGATTGTCCAAATGCCGCATGACCTGTCGTATCGATACCAGCCAGATCAACACTTCAAAAAATCCGATGATTGGTACTATATTCCTGAACCCCTTGGAAATAAATACATTCCGCAAAGTTCCCAGGCTTACGTCAGCCATGCGGGCAAAGAATATTATAATAGGTAAAACTACCCATTTAAAAAATTCAGAATCAAAGAAAGGATCTGTCATTTTATTGAAGTAATAGTTTAGTCAGATATTTTTATTCATTGATTCAGAGGATATAACATCAATCTTCCCAACCAATAATCGAACATGTTGTCCCATTGTAGAGCATTGCATCACCAGAAAATTTATTCAGTTTGTCTCCTTTTTTAATAACAGGTCCACCAATCCCGGAACACCGGATCCCGCTTTCTCCCGTATGATCCGGACACCATTCAGGTGAACTGCGGCACTTGGGTCTATCAGGTATTTTTCGCAGTCGTAGGGCGCATAACTGACCAGGCTTGCCGCGGGGTAGACAGCGAGTGAGGTGCCGATTACAATGAAGATATCGGCTTCTGCGACCAATTCAGCCGCTGCATCCAGCATCGGTACCATTTCTCCAAACCACACGATATGCGGACGCAGCAAAGACCCTTTAGGGCAGAGCGCACCCTGTTTCATTTCCCAGCCGTCAATTTCCACAATGAGATTTTCGTCAACCGAACTTCTTGCCTTCTTAATTTCCCCGTGTAAATGCATCACCGACGAAGAACCGGCCCGTTCATGAAGGTCATCGATGTTTTGGGTGATGATTCTGACCTCGAAGGCAGATTCCAGTTTGACAAGGGAAAGGTGAGCCGCATTGGGCAACGCGTTCAGTACTTCTTTCCTGCGCATATTATAAAACTCCAGAACTTTTACAGGATCTTTTTCCC
>DAORHY010000319.1:0-4343 GCA_035438225.1 Bacteroidia bacterium | reverse complement strand
ACTTGCATGTATTAGGCCTGCCGCTAGCGTTAATCCTGAGCCAGGATCAAACTCTCCATTGTAAAGTTGATTCTTAATGCTCTGTTGGGATTGTTACGTTAATCTGAAAATCACAAAGAAATTGCGAAGTTCAGGGCTTGTTATTTCCTATTCATATCTTCAAAGAACGTTGACTTTATCTCTGTCAACCCCGTTGGGTTGAGGACTTAGTTTTCAATTTGGGGATGCAAAAGTAGTAACTACTTTTAACTTTCCAAAGAAATTATGAAATATTTTTTCAAAATCTCATAATTCGCAGACAATCAATAATAAATATTTGTTTTTCCTAAATGGTCAGGCTTGTACCTGCTTTTTTATTCGAAACCGCTATTATCTGCCCCTTTTTGTGAAAGAACTGTGTGTGAAAGGGGATGCAAATGTAGCAAGAATTCGATTCTAACCAAATAATGGTGAATAATATTTATGAACAATCCGAATGCCCCCTTTCCTCACTCTTTACCTCCCCTTTTTAAGCCGAAATCGGCAGTTCGCTGAACTAGTTTTTCGCTGCTCTCGACCCCCGATCAACCCCGCGTTGGAACCACCCGACTCATCTTCGCACGGACTGCAGCGATAACTTCCTCCTCGTTAGGAAGATTCCTGATCCTGTTTTAATCAGCAATGAACAAAACAATACTCTCAGGGTGTGGAAGATGAAACAGGTACAATTTTTCCATTGAAATACTGAAATCCATGCATGGTAAATTCAGCGATGAAAGCAGCCATTGATTCAGGGCTGCTCGCTGCTTTAAATTCGGGAAATGCTGCGGTGAACATTTCGGTTTGTACCGAACCCAGTGCAAGACAATTCACTGCAATTCCCTTGTCGCGGAATTCTTCTGCCAGACATTCTGTAAGGTTGATCACTGCGGCCTTACTCGAACTGTATGCACTCAACCCCGGAAATTTCACACTTCCCTGAACACCACCCATACTGCTGATGTTGACAATGTGCGCCCGCACCGGATTGTGTGCAGCAATTCCTGAATTACTTTTTTCGGACGCTCTTTCCAACAATGGATACAACATCCTCACCAATTTTACAATTCCGAAAACATTGGTTTCATACACTTCCTGCCAGTCCTTATCCTCCAGTTGTAAAAATGGCTTGTTGATCAAGGTGCCGGCATTGTTCACCAGAAAATCAATGTGTGTGCAGTATTGCATAATCTCTTCCTTCCAACGCGCAATGTCTGCAGGCTTGGAAATATCGCCAACCAGAGGAATCAACTGCGCTTCAGCATTCAAGTGAGCTGCCTCTTCTTTCAAGGTATCCAGCCGTTCACTGCTCCTGCTCACTGCAAACACCCGATGGCTGCTGTCTTTCGACAATTGCAAGGCTACCTGAAATCCGATTCCGCTGCTTGCACCTGTTATTAGTATATTCATAGATAAAATTTATACACAACGTTTAACCACGCCTTTTCAAAGGTGAAAAAAAATGACCGTTCAGCAAGTGACAATCGTCATCCGGTGCAGTTTATTTTCGCAAAAGTTACGCAGGCAATATCACAGGATTAGCAATGCAGATGCAACGGAATACCTTTCCTGTTTCAGGCATCCGGAAACTCATTATCTTTACCGCATCACCGGCACATGAAAAAATACAACTTCCTGTTCTTACTGGCATTTTCCATTTCTCCTGCTTTTGCCCAGGAAAATACGCCGCCTACTCCCATGGCTGGTCCGCCTCCACGCTCATCCTTCTGGGACCACCTTTTCACAGGGGGAAATCTCGGACTTCAGTTTGGCACGCAAACCGTTATTGATATTGCGCCGGTGATCGGATACAAAATCACGGAAAATTTTGCGATGGGAGTCGGCATCAAATACCTTTATTACAAAGACAACTATTACCACTATTCCACAAATATTTATGGTGGTAGCATTTTTGCCCGTCACATGATTATTGAAAATCTTTTTGCACACGCAGAAGTAGAAGTACTGAATATGGAGGTCCCGGAAATCTACCGCGTTGTCAGGAAAAATATCACCAGTGTTTTGCTTGGTGGCGGTTACCGGCAGATGCTTGGAGAAAGGGCTTCCGTAAATTTTTTACTCCTTTACAATGTAAATGAATCCCGCTATTCACCCTATATCAATCCGGTTGTCCGTATCGGATTTGGGATCGGGATTTAATAGCGCGACTCACTGATAAAAGGGATGGCTCCATACACCTGTAAATCCACCCCGCGCATGACCTGGTTGAAATAATCCTGTTTGGGCATGTAATAAATATGGTATCCCTTTGCAAAATACTGAACAACTGCATCTTCATCCAGATAGGACCGAAAGACCATGTTTTTCCGGAGGGTATCTCCATTTTCAGCAACCAGCTGATTGAACCATCTTCCGGCAACCATAACTGATTTCTGCGAAACAGTATCGGTCATCTCCAGGACGGATTCGGAAAATTTAATTCCATTTTCCCGGCGTGAATGATAGGATATTACCGGTCCCTTCAGCACATCAAAAACCAAGGCTTCACCTCCCGAATTAAAATGAAATGACAGCGGCGACGGGCTCGATGCATCAAAACGTTCCGAAGGTGAAATGGTAAACAGGAAAGGGGACAAAATCAGACATACGCATAAAAAATTGAAGGCCCGCTGATAGAGGTATTTTCCGAGGATAAGAATTACAAACGGTATCATCGGAATCAGGTATCCGGATTCCATCGGCAACTTCAGAAATGCAATGATGTAAAGATCCACCGCAACAAGCCAGGCTACCACAAACCGTTCATTGACAGATCTTGGGAAGAGGTATTTCTGCGACGATTCGCGCACGGGTAAAAAAAGCAACACAATCGACAAGAGCAATGCCACAAAACCAAGTACGCCCCAAACCTCAACTGAAAATTTATACAATACTTTCGGAATGGAAGGATAGGGTACATCATAGTAGGTGAAGAATCCCCATCCATATTGAATAAAAACCGGCAGGAATACCAGCCCACCAATGCCAAGCGCCGGGAGTGTGAGTTTCACTGTCCTCCACACATTTGCACGCAAACCGGTGGTTTTTGTCAGCATGATAGCAAACGGAATCAACATCGCCCCGCTGGTAATCCTGCTGCCAATCGCCAGCCCGAGAAAAATTCCGGCAACAACAGGATTGTCTTTGATCACGAAGTAAAGTGAAACAAGAATAAATGCAAGTGCAAAATTATAATCAATCGCAGTGGTGCTGTGGATGTAAATAACAGGTATTGCGGCAAGTGCAAAACTGGCCAGGTAGACGGAACGAAAACGAAGGGCGCGAAGCGTCAGTGCGAAATACAAAAATCCCAATGTACTCACGAGGGCTGTCAGACAATTGACAGCAAATGGCCCACCGCCAATCACCAGTGAGGTCAGCCATTCGTGAACCGGATATCCGGGCAAACGCGAAACAAGATACTGTCCGGTATCGTGCAATCGCAGCGCTGTTATTGCAACCGCCCAGGAATCCCCATCCAGCCCATACCCCGCAAACAGGAATGGGAATCGGGAAAGAAAAACAAGCAAAACAAAGGCAACCAGTATCGCCCTATCGCTTTTAATGAAATTATTCACGGTTGAATTTGAAATCTCGCATGCGCATTATCGCCATTCATTACCACTCTCACTCCGGACAATTTTAACCTGCTCCGATTTGAGCTGAAAAAAATCCTTCCGGTTCGATGCCCGAAACTAAATTCAAAGATGGAATAAAGATTGGAAGGATACAAGTGCAGAACCGGATTGTTTGATAAATGGAATTTCTGAAGCCGCTAATAGACACATCCGCTTGACAGATGCATTCCTGCGCCTTCAGATGGAAAGAAAAACAGGGTCAAATTCTCCGGGATCAGATTTAATTTTCCCCCGGAACTCAAAAATCTTCAAGCTGAAGCCTGCTCATGAAATGGATAATTCTGGAAGATTTTCGTTGGATATAGGCTGTTGGTTTGGACGGTGACCATTTCCTGGGATTTGGCAAAACAGCAGCAATCAGTGCTGCTTCACGCATGGACAATTTCTTTGCGGGTTTATGAAAAAATTCTTTTGCAGCAGCTTCCGCACCATACACACCGTCACCTGTTTCGATGACATTGAGATAGACTTCCATGATCCTTTGCTTACTCCAGAATAATTCTATGAGGAATGTAAAATATACTTCGAATCCTTTTCTGATCCAGGACCGGGATGGCCAGAGAAAGACATTTTTCGCAGTCTGCTGACTGATCGTGCTGGCCCCCTTCATCTTTTTTCCTTTGTGACGTTCGTTGTATGCCTGTGCTTTGCGGATTGCATCAAGATCAAACCCAAAATGTTCTTCAA
>DAORHY010000318.1:0-4390 GCA_035438225.1 Bacteroidia bacterium | reverse complement strand
ATGGCTGTTTGTTACCGAAGAGGATTTCATTGAATTTCCTGCGTGCAACTGAACCCACTTTCTCATTCTCAACAATCAGTCGCTGTTTGTTGTTTTGCTTGTAAACACCAAGTTCAGATTCGGGGAAAATCGCTTCAGTGACCATTTCACGAAGGAATGGCAAAGTGGATTCGAGGTGTTTATTCAACGTGTACAAATTCACCGTACAGTAATCCGCATTCTCCTCCGTCTCATAAAATGCTCCGAAATAATCCACGCCGTCCGCCAGTTGCTGCGCATTGTGCTTTGCGGTTCCTTCGCTGAGCATCCTGTTGGTTGCTGAATGCAACAATGCATTGGAGGGATCGAATGTTCTGTTCAGGAACAACAATTCTATTTTCACAAGATCCTGGAATCCGGAATTAATGGAATACACCGGTATTCCATTGTCCAGTTTCGAAATTTTTGCCTCCTGAATATGTACAGCACCGATTTCAACGAGTTCTGGCTGATGTGATCTGTCAATTGTATTGGTCATAAAAATTTCAGTAATCCTGATAAATTATTTCTTTTTCGCCAGATAATACAACGTGGAGCAATTCTGCTCTCTGAAAATTTGCTGCGCCTGTTTCCGGATATCCTCCTTCGTCACCTTTTGATACAAGTTGATCTCGGTATTCACCAGGTTGACATCTCCCATGTATTCGGCAAACGCCAGGTTCAGGGAACGGCTGGCAAGATCCATTTCAGAAAATTCGATCGTGGATTCAACTTTATTCCGGACTTTCTGAAGCTCGTCATCCTGGATAAGAGTTGAACAGATAGATTTGATTTCCTCATGGATGGCCGCTTCAGCGTCACTCATCTCCACCCCTTTGACCAATTTTCCTTCGATGACGAGCAGGCTTTTGTCAAAATCCGCTGTGTGATAGGCGTTGATTTCAGTGAACAACTTCTGCTGTTTTAGCAGTGAATTGTACAAACGTGAAGATTTGCCCCGACTGAGAATATCCGTAAGCAGGTCTACTGCATGAAATTCCGGATCGAGTCGTGAACAGCAATGGTAAGCCTTGTAAATAGAATCGAACGGAATATCGCGTTCAACAGTGAGTGTGCGTGCTTGTGTTTGTTCCGGTTCAGCCTGGTAGGGCAAACGTTTTCCGATGTTCCGTTTTATTTCTCCAAACCATTTTTCTGCCAATTCAAAAACGTGTCCTGCTTTTACATTTCCCGCAACGGTCATAATCGCATTGTCGGGACAGTAATAGCGAAAGAAAAATCCTTTTACATCTTCCATCGTTGCATTTTCAATATGCGAAATCTCTTTCCCAATTGTTGCCCACTGGTAGGGGTGTACTTTGTATGCCAGCGGACGGAGCAACAACCAAACATCGCCATAAGGCTGGTTTAGATATCGCTGTTTGAATTCCTCGATGACGACACTGCGTTGCACTTCCAGGCTTTTTTCAGTGAACGCCAGGCTCATCATGCGGTCGCTTTCCAGCCAGAATGCTGTTTCAATGTTCGTCGCAGGAAGCGTTTCGTAATAGTTGGTAATGTCGTTATTGGTGAAAGCATTGTTATCGCCACCGGCAACCTGCAACGGACCATCGAAATCAGGAATATTTACGGAGCCGCCAAACATCAGGTGCTCGAACAAATGAGCAAAACCAGTACGGGAAGGGTCCTCGTCCCGCGCTCCAACTTTATACAAAATGTTTACGTTCACCAGAGGTGTAGCATCGTCTTCATGAACGATTACTTTCATTCCGTTACTAAGCGTATGTGATTGAAATTGGATCATTGATCTGTGGAAAGGTGCTGCCGAAGGTACGGGTTAAAAATTTACATCAGAAAATCGCGTCCTTTCCTTTATGAACAACGGAAATTTGAAAAATTGAAATCCAAAAGAAAATGATAAAGAAGTCAGGGCCAGTTGTTTTGATCTTGTTAAAAAATCAGGCATGCTGAAGCATCACTCCTTTCTTGCAAGTGGTCTTTTTGTTCATTGTTACCATTGAAACCTCCGGACACTCCTTATTTTCATTCTCAGGAAACCTCCATTGAGATCAGGCGTTGTCTTGCTTCAACAAATTCATTCCATACATCACTTACAATCTGACCAGCCGGCCTGATCTCACGAATGAAAGAAGAAATTTGTCCGATTTCCAGTTCACCTTGTTCTAAATCACCCTCAAACATCCCTCTTCTTGCCCTTGCTCTTCCGAGAATTGTTTTTAATTCTTCTGCACCTGCGCCCCGCAATTCAGCTGCTTCGATTTCTTCGAAAAACTTATTCCTTATTAAACGTACCGGAGTTAGTTGTTTCAATGAAAGCCTGGTATCGCCTTCCTGGATTGAAATTACCTTTTGTTTGAAATTGGAATGTGCTGATGATTCAAAAGATGCAACAAAACGGGTTCCCATTTGTACAGCTTCTGCACCCAATGCAAAAGCGGCCAGCATGGTCGTGCCGTTTCCTATACCACCTGCAGCAATCAGCGGCAGACTGGTTGCCTTGCGGATCATTGGGATTAAAACCATCGTGGTTGTTTCTTCCCTGCCGTTATGGCCGCCAGCTTCAAAACCTTCTGCAACGATTGCATCCACTCCGGCTTCCTCCGCTTTTAAAGCAAATTTTGAATTCGCAATCACATGCACCACAATGATTCCCTTTGCTTTCAAACCGGCTGTCCATGTTTTTGGATTGCCTGCAGAAGTAAAAACTATTTTCACGCCTTCCTCATCAATGATTTGCATGATTTCCGGAATGTTTGGATAGAGCAAGGGAACATTTACAGCAAAAGGTTTGCTTGTCGCCTGTTTGCATTTTTTAACCTGTTCCCTGAAAATATCAGGGTACATGGAACCCGAACCGATGATCCCCAATCCGCCTGCATTGCTGACAGCGGCTGCAAGTTCCCATCCGCTGCACCAGATCATACCAGCCTGAATTATAGGATATTCTATATCAAACAATTGCGTTATTCTGTTGTTTTTCATATTGTTAATTTAATCCGGTAAAGAGTGATGGAGGATGCGTTCAAAAGTAATACTTTTACGGCTTGGCATAAATTGAACGCGTGGAAAGAAACGATTCAGCAGATTTACTGAATCCGTGTCGATTGCACAATTGATTCTATATGAAAGTAATTATTCCTGTAGCAGGAATCGGAAGCAAGTTACGCCCACACACACACACGCAACCCAAAGCGCTTGTACCGGTGGCTGGTAAACCGATCCTGTCGCACATCGTGGATAACCTCATTGAAGCCGGAATGCGGGAGTTCATTTTTATTGTCGGTTATCTTGGCGATAAGGTAGAAGAATACATCAAGACGAGTTATCCGGGAATTGAAAAAACTTTTATCGTTCAGGAACCACGCGAAGGCACCGGTCATGCGGTATGGCTTGCACGCAAATTCGTTTCTGATTCCGACGAAGTAATCATTGCGTTGGGCGATACAATTTTTGACATCCAGCTAAGGGATGTCATTGGACAACCGGAATCTTCATTGGGTGTAAAAAAGGTTGACGATCCCCGGAATTTCGGTGTCGCAGAACTTGATGAGAATGGTTATATCCGTCAGGTTGTTGAAAAGCCGCCTATCCCTAAATCCAACCTTGCATTGGTCGGCATTTACAAAATCAGAGAAGGCAAAGCGCTGATGGATGCCCTTGATAAAATGATCTCCGCCGGACAAACAAGTCATGGGGAATATCATTTAACCGATGGGATAGCGATTCTTTTGTCGGAAGGAGCCAAAATGAAAACCTTCCCTGTTGAAAACTGGTACGACTGCGGAAATAAAGACAGCCTCCTTGAAACGAATGCGGTTCTGTTGAAAAAAAATTCAACTGCCGGAAGAAAATACAACTTCGAAAATACAATCATCATTCCTCCAGTAAGTATTTCAGAGCATTGTAAAATCAGCAACAGTATCATCGGACCCAATGTGTCGATCGGTGACCATACCATCATCAATTATTCCATTCTGAAAGATGCGATCATCGGGTCGTATTCTGAAATTAACAATGCAGTGTTACACCACAGTGTCATCGGAAGTGACGCTTCACTTCATGGCCAGAGCCAGTCACTGAACCTTGGCGACAGTACCGAAATTGATTTCGGTTCCTGAAAACACTACCTACACAATCTCATTCTGCATACACGAATCAGTTATCGATAAGATCCCGTCCATTTATGGAAAAAGATACAGAAATATTTTCCCTTATCAATCAGGAGAAAAAACGCCAGGAACACGGTGTAGAATTAATTGCTTCTGAAAATTTCGTAAGCAAACAGGTCATGCAGGCCATGGGCTCATGCCTCACCAATAAATATGCGGAAGGCCTGCCTGGAAAGCGGTATTACGGAGGTTGTGAAGTTGTTGATCAGGTAGAACAAATC
>DAORHY010000317.1:0-4398 GCA_035438225.1 Bacteroidia bacterium | reverse complement strand
ATTAAATCAGGAAAAAAAGGTGGCAGGACGAGCCTGTTATAATATGGCAGTATTTGCAGAAACCCGCGGAAACTTTGATATTGCTTTAGAATGGAGCCAAAAAGCCTATGGAGATTTTGGCAATAAAAAAGCGCGCTCTTACAGTGCCTTGATAAAACGCAGAATGCAGGATAGAAAGGTGTTGCAAGAACAAATGGCACCGGTTGATAAGCAGCAAGGCGAGTAAAAATTTGGAGTTCAAATAAAATTTATATCTTTGCCGCCTCAAAAATGGTTCTGTAGCTTAATTGGATAGAGCATCTGACTACGGATCAGAAGGTTGGGGGTTCGACTCCCTCTGGGTCCACGCAAAAAACCGGTTCAATACTGATCCGGTTTTTTTATGCGATTTTCCTCCCATACCGTTGAAAAGTTGCCATGAAATGGCCAGTTAAATCCTGAAAAACACGTGGAAAGCCTGTATCTTTGTGGCCTTATTTTCATCCGTAAAAATTAAGATCATTTGGCACTCATCAAATCAATTTCAGGAATCAGGGGGACAATTGGCGGGAAACCCGGAGAAGGTTTGACACCTGTGGATATCGTAAAATATTCCGCTGCTTATGGCACCTGGCTCCTGGGTAATTTATCCAAAGGCTCAAAGCGTCCGGTTGTCGCTATCGGGCGTGATGCCCGGATTTCCGGAGAAATGGTTCAGAACCTTGTGGCCGGTACGTTGAAGGGATTGGGCATTGATGTAATTTACCTCGGACTTTCCACGACTCCCACCGTAGAAATGGCAGTCACTGACCTCAAGGCCGACGGAGGAATTATTCTCACTGCCAGCCATAATCCCAAACAATGGAACGCCTTGAAGCTGCTGAACAACAAAGGGGAATTTATTTCGGCAGCGGATGGGGCAGAAGTGTTGCGCATTGCGAATGATGATGCTTTCACTTTTGCTGAAGTCAGCAAACTTGGTAAGTATACCACTGAACCCCATTATCACCTCAAACATATCGAGAAAATACTTTCCCTTCCGCTGGTGGATGTGAAAGCCATCAAAGCCCGCAAATTCAGGGTGGTGATAGACTGCGTGAATTCATCCGGTGGAATTGTGCTGCCTGTGCTGTTGAAAGCGCTTGGCGTTGATGAGATCATCGAGCTTTATTGCGAGCCCAACGGACAGTTTCCGCACAATCCCGAACCGCTTCCGGAACATCTTGGTGATATTGCCAAAGAAGTGAAGAAGAAAAATGCCCACCTCGGCATTGTCGTGGATCCGGATGTGGACCGGTTGGCGCTCGTCTGTGAAGACGGTGAAATGTTTGGTGAAGAATACACGCTTGTTGCAGTTGCAGATTATGTATTGAAAAACAAGAAGGGAAATACAGTCTCCAACCTGTCGAGCACGCGTGCATTGCGTGACGTCACAGAAAAGTCAGGTGGCAGCTATTTTGCCGCTGCTGTCGGCGAAGTGAATGTTGTGGAAGCCATGAAAGCACACCATGCTGTGATCGGAGGCGAAGGGAATGGCGGAATTATTTATCCTGAATTGCATTATGGTCGGGATGCGCTGGTCGGGATCGCATTGTTTCTGACACACCTGGCAAAATCAGGGAAAACAACTTCCATGCTCAGGTCCACGTATCCGAATTACTATATCTCGAAAAATAAAATTGAACTGACTCCGGAAATTAATGTCGACCTCATCCTGGAAGGCATTCAGATAAAATACAAGAAACAGCCCATCAATACCATCGACGGTGTTAAAATTGAATTCGACCGCGAATGGGTGCACCTGAGAAAAAGCAATACGGAACCCATCATTCGCATCTACGCAGAAAGCCAGAGTCAGACCACGGCAGAAAATCTGGCGGAAAAAATCATCTTTGACATCAAGGATATGATCAGCGAGAAATCCATGCGTTGATTGATTTCCATTCATCAGACTATTGTTAAAACAAAAAAGATCACCCTTCTAAAATGAGAGTTTATCTCGACAATGCTGCTACAACACCTCTCGATCCGGAGGTATTGGAAGCGATGCTTCCGGTTCTTAAAAATGGGTTTGGCAATCCGTCATCGATTCATGCTTTTGGCAGGGAGGTAAAGACAGCGCTTGAATCTTCCCGGAAAACAGTAGCACGCATATTGCATGCTGCTCCTTCGGAAATCTTTTTTACATCCGGAGGAACCGAAGCGGACAATACCGCTATCGTTTGTTCCGTGCGGGATCTTGGCATCCGTCACATTATTACTTCCAGAATTGAACACCATGCTGTGCTTCATACCGTAGAAGAACTCGAAAAAGAAGGAAAGATCAAACTCAGTTTTGTCAATCTCGATGAAAAAGGGAACGTGAACCTTGCCCACCTCGAAGAATTGCTGCGCACAAATGAACGCAGCCTTGTTTCCCTGATGCATGCCAATAATGAATTGGGAAATGTACTTCCATTAAAAGAAGTAGGTGCATTGTGCAAACAATACGATGCCCTGTTTCACAGTGATACTGTACAGACGATGGGACATTTTCCCATCCACCTCCCGGAATTGAATGTTCATTTCATCACCTGCGCCGCCCACAAATTTCACGGACCGAAGGGTGTCGGTTTTTTGTACATTAGCAATACGGTAAAAATACATCCGTTCATTTTTGGGGGGGCACAGGAGCGCAACATGCGCGGCGGCACTGAAAATGTTTATGGAATTGTCGGACTTGCCAAAGCACTGGAGCTGGCGACAAGTCATATGGATGCGCACAAAGAACATATTCTCGGGTTAAAAAAATACATGATTGAAAAGCTTGTTGAAGCGATTCCGGGAATTCAATTCAACGGAGATTCTGCCAGTGATGAAAGTTTATACACCGTTCTAAACGTCGCATTTCCTCCATCGGAAAGTTCGGAAATGCTGCTTTTTAACCTTGACATTGCAGGCATTGCCTGTTCCGGTGGAAGCGCCTGCTCCTCCGGCAGCAATGCCGGTTCGCATGTATTGAAAGCAATCTATGGAGAAGTGGATCGCCCGTCTGTGCGTTTTTCATTCAGCAAGTACAATACGAAAGAAGAAATTGATTTTGTCGTCGATAAATTGAAAGAGCTTTACAGTGTGAAGGTTTCCTGAATCGGAATTAAATGATAAATGTAAAAAGGGCCGGTGATTACCGGCCCTTTGTAATTAATGCATGATTCGTTTTGTCAATTCCCGTTGCGGAGCTGTTTCTTTTCCTGCCGGCGGTCATCTTTACGATCCTGAATCATATCGATGAGTTTGCGTTTAAAGTCTTCTTCCGCTTTATAGAGTTTTGCCACTTTTTTCACCGGAAGGACTTTTTTGAATTGCGGATTGTATTTCTTTAATACATCCAGTTCATTCTGGCGAAACATCAGTTCATTGTCTACAGTTTTTTCTACTTCCGCATCGCTCATTTCATCAAAGTTGAGCCTTGCGTTCATCAGATTTTCCCTTCTTGATTTACGAAGCTGTTCGAGTTCGTCCTGAAATTTATTGTAAACAGGCCAGAAAACTTTTGCTTCGTCAGCGGAAAGATTGAGGCGCTCGGTAAGAAAGCCTACTTTCAGTGATTCAATGCGTTCCCTGGCAGCGGGAGGAGGGGGAGGACCTTCCTGGGCCAATATAGTGAAGCCTGAAAACAGGAAGCTGGTGAGGAGTAAAGTTATTTTTCTCATTATAGTATGGATTCTAATTGTGCAATGTCAATGTCATTATCGATCAGGTACTGTTCGATGTTGTTGGTTTCACTATCGGCAGGATTCTCCTGGATTTGTTCGGCCAGAAGATCGATGAGCAGGGTTTCATCCAGACCATCTAGGGAAGAGGATTGATTGAGGTCTTCAAGAGTGAACTCAGTCTTCGGGGCACTCACTATAATTTCTCTTGTAAAAAAACGAACACTGATGAATACAACGAGTGCAACAGAAGTAAAAGCAAGACCGAGCTTTGGCTGGTGGAAGAATGCCAGAACCGAACGCAGTTTGAATCCGCTGTTGTATGTTTGTCCGATGGCATTGCTGATTGCCATCGGAAGTTGTTCAAAATAGCCATCCGGGACTGAAAACGGGTTGACTGCTGTTGTTTTATCAAAATCGGGGAGCTGGCTGATTTGTGACTGGATGATACCGGGCAATTCTTCAAAATAAGCCTCTGGTACACGAAAGCCATGCTGATTCTTTAAAGATTCCAGCAGGGGTGAGAGCTCTTCGTGTCTATCGGTGTTATTTTGCTTGTTATTCATTCTAAAATTCGAATATCCTTATGATGTGGTACATGACCTAAGGTTTAATTCCCGGTAAGGTATTTCTCAATTTTTTTAACGGCATGGTGATAGGAAGCTTTCAGTCCGCCGACAGAAATCCCTAGAATTGCAGAAATTTCCTCGTATTTCATTCCGTCGTA
>DAORHY010000316.1:0-4399 GCA_035438225.1 Bacteroidia bacterium | reverse complement strand
GTCCCTGCATCCAGCGGATTCACATTGTCCATTACCAGCAGTTTTTAATCAACACTGAATCTCCTCCCATGAAGACTTCCCATTTGTTCACAGTACTCCTTCTCATTTGCACAGGATTGTTGATTTCTTCCTGTGATAAAGTGGATGCACCCTATCGTACAGCCAGCAGTGTTGGAGTTGTTTACCTCAACAACGACACCGTTGTCATTGACAGCGACACCCTTGGGTTCACTACGGATAATTCCACTCCGGGAAAGAAAGTACTCGCAGAAGACTATACTGGAATTCTGTGTGGCAATTGTCCGTATGCGGGAATAAAACTGAATGATACCATTCAACCTTCTTACGGGGACCGTCTGGTTGTAATTTCAGTGCATGCAGGATTTTTTGCAGAACCTTGTCCGGGCGGATTGGCTTGTCCGGGATCACAGCCGGCCGGAGCATTCACGACCGACTTCCGCACCTCCACCGGCGAAGAGTGGGATCACAATTTCGGCAATTCAAATGCCGGCAATCCAAACGGATTGATCGACCGCGTTGGATTTCCAACTTCACAACATATCAAATCTCCTTCTTCCTGGGCATCGGTTATTCAGCAACGCAGCAATGTAGCCGCTCCGTTTGCTGTCCGTATTCAGCATACCTACAATGCAGGCACAGGAGAATTGAAGCTTGCTGTACAGACGCGTGCCGTAAGCAATCTGACAGGAACCTATAAACTTACCGTTGTACTCACGGAAGACAGCCTTACCGACTGGCAGGAATGGTATCCTCCGGTCACCCCTGAATACGACCCGGATTATGTCCATCGTCACGTATTGCGTGCCGCTGTGAATTCAGATTATGGTGAGGTGATTGCTGACGGGACAGTTTCCGGTGGAACACTTGCACTCAAGGGTTACAAAATCAACCTGAAACCGGAATGGGTTCCCGCACACATGCGCATTGTAGCTTTCGTATCTGACGAAACAACGTACGAAGTGAAACAGGTGGAAGCACAATGGGTGCAGTGATAGCCTGTTTTTCCAGCCATTCAGAATGGCCGGGAGTTGCCGGAAGTAGGTGGATTTCTATTCGGTTTCAATGATGATCTCCAGTTCAATCCAATGAAAAGGTTCTGTATTTTTTGTTTTCTTGTTGGCATCATTACTACAGCGGGCGCCCAGGGTTTTAAGGCCGGATTGAGGGCAGGAATTACTGCCACACAAGTTGCAGGCGACCGGCTGACCGGTTTTAACAAAGCCGGAATTGTGGCGGGAGGATTCGTGAACCGTGACTTTTCTGAAAAGCTTAGCCTGCGTCTGGAAATCATTTTTATACAGAAGGGCAGTAGAAAGCCGGTCAATACTGATGACAATTCCTATTACAGAATGCGGCTGCATTATGCAGAAGTTCCGCTCCTGCTGATTTACAATGCAACCAAAAAAATATCCCTGGAAGCAGGTCCTTCTTTTGGATCGCTGGTCTT
The DNA here is from genome assembly GCA_035438225.1 of Bacteroidia bacterium. Classification (GTDB taxonomy): domain Bacteria; phylum Bacteroidota; class Bacteroidia; order AKYH767-A; family 2013-40CM-41-45; genus JADKJP01. The sequence continues at coordinate 2,931 of DAORHY010000316.1, read as the reverse complement.
TTCGCAGGAAGATAATCAATTGGGTGAATTGTTCGGTGCTCCACCGTTTAAAAAGTACGAAATCTCTGCCAATGCCGGTGTGCTTTTCCATTTGTCCGGGCACTGGCTTGCCGATGCGCGTTACAACTGGTCCCTCACCACAATACGCCCCTACGCCGGAAACTACAATTACAATTTTTTCGACCAGGGGCAATACAATTCAGTAATGCAGGTTGCTTTACTGTATCAATTCTGATTTATTTTCAGTGTAGTGCATTGCAAATTTTCTGGTTTTTTATACGGGTAATTCATATCATAGTACAGGTAGTAGCATTTTCTTTTTTGAAAGTTTATAGATAAAAATATTTTAACGAAAATAGATTACATCGATTCTCAAATTAAATTACATTTGAAAAACTAACCCTGAAAAACTTTCACTTATGGACCTCAATTGGATAGTATTATTATTGTCGGCATTGTTGCCGTTGGTTGTCGGATTTATCTGGTATAGTCCAATGCTGTTTGCAAAAGCATGGATGAAAGCAAGTGGATTGGATGAAGAAAAACTCAAAGGAGCCAACCTCGTAAAAATATTCGGCCTGACGTATCTCTTGAGTATATTCATCGCTATCAGCATCAATTTTATTGTGATTCATCAATGGCACATCTATTCAATTCTGGCGGAGGAGGCCGGAATCGCAGATCCGAATTCTGAAATCGGGCAATACCTTAAAAATTTTCTGGAAAAATACGGACACAATTTCCGGACGTTCAAGCACGGGGCTTTTCATGGTGCGTTGTCGGGAATATTGCTTGCCTGGCCGATGATTGCCGTGAATGCACTTTTCGAGAGAAGGGGAACAAAATATGTCGCAATCAATGCAGGATTCTGGATCCTGTCTTTTATGTTGATGGGCGGAGTAATTTGTGCATTCAACTGATCATTACCGGAACGATACTGCTAAGCCTGTTCAGTGAACAGGCTTTTTTTATTCTCCTCCCTCTCGGATGTCGGGAATGAGTTTTTCAGCATTCTTGCCTGCATACCGGAATATGGAGGATTCCTGCATTCTTCGTATCTTCGTCCTTTCCCCAATGCCTGAAAACAGGAAATCATTTCATGAGAGCAACCCGAACCGCATTTCCCGACAGCCCCCCAATCGATCAGGTTGGAGTAGAGGAACGAATTGCCCGTTTGACCAAGCGGAGCATAAAAAAAGAATCGAAAGTTACTGCACTGAAACTTGCACTTAGCATGGTTGACCTCACTACCCTGGAAGCAAAAGACACCCCGGGGAAAGTCAGGCAATTGTGCACCAAGGCGATGCATCCGCATGCTGCTTTTCCGGGAATTCCCACGGTAGCTGCCGTCTGCGTTTATCCTAATCTGGTGCGGGTCGCAAAAGAAACACTGGCCGGTTCCAGAGTAAAAGTAGCAGCTGTCGCGACTGCTTTCCCCAGTGGGATGTCCACGCGCAAAGTGAAAATTGAAGAAACAAAATGGGCGGTGAATGAAGGTGCCGATGAAATTGACATGGTGATTTCCCGCGGACATTTTCTTGCCGGCGATTATAATTTTGTCTTCGATGAAATTGCCGCAGTGAAGGGAGCTTGCGGTGATGCACATCTGAAGGTCATCCTTGAAACCGGTGAACTCAGTACACTGGATAATGTCCGTGTGGCTTCTGATCTGGCCATGAATGCCGGTGCGGATTTTATCAAAACCTCCACCGGAAAAATTCAACCTGCGGCCACGCTTCCGGTAACACTTGTGATGCTCGAAGCAATCCGGGATTTTTATTATGCAACGGGTAAAAAAATCGGGATGAAACCTGCCGGCGGAATTGCAACCTCAAAACTTGCTTTGAATTACCTCGTTGTACTCCGTGAAACGCTCGGTTACGACTGGCTGAACCCGGATATGTTCCGTTTTGGTGCCAGTGCACTTGCAAATGATCTGCTCATGCAAATCGTAAAAGAAGAAACCGGGGTGTACCAATCACTTGATTATTTCTCCAAAGATTAACGACTCTCTGTCATGAGCCGGGAGCACACGATGCGAAAAAAAATAGTTCGATGAAGAAAATTGCAAAAAAGAAAACAGGAACGCAGATTAAATTTCAGGGTCCGGCCGGCGGTAAATCGTTGGGGGAGACCTGGGCGTATGCTCCGGCTCCCGAAAGCAAGGATCATATCCGTCTGGAAAAAAAATATGATTTATTCATCAACGGAAAATTTGTCGCTCCTTCCAGCGGCAAGTATTTCGACACAATCAATCCGGCCACCGAGGGTAAACTCTCCGAGATTGCGGATGCCAATGAGAAAGATGTAGACAAAGCGGTCTCTGCCGCCCGTTCAGCATATGATCACGTGTGGGGAAAAATGCCTGCTAAAGAACGCGCAAAATACATTTACCGGATTGCCCGTGTGATGCAGGAGCGTGCCCGCGAACTCGCAGTGATTGAAAGTATGGATGGCGGCAAACCCATCCGTGAATCACGGGATATCGATGTTCCGCTGGCTGCAGCTCACTTCTTTTACTATGCAGGTTGGGCCGATAAAATTGACTATGCAGTTCCCGGAGCAAAAGCAGGATCGCTGGGTGTAGCCGGACAAATAATACCCTGGAATTTTCCGCTGCTGATGGCGGCGTGGAAAATTGCTCCGGCACTGGCTGCCGGAAATACGGTTGTGTTGAAACCGGCGGAAACAACTCCGCTAACAGCATTGAAATTAGCAGAGATCATTCAGGAAGCCGGCCTTCCTCCGGGTGTCGTCAATATCATCACCGGTGCAGGGGCTACCGGTGCAGCATTGGTGAATCACCCCGATATCGATAAGATTGCATTTACCGGATCAACCGACGTTGGGAAAATTATTCAAAAAGCAATCGCAGGCACCGGAAAAAAATATACTCTGGAACTCGGTGGCAAAGCCGCAAATATCATTTTT
>DAORHY010000315.1:0-4417 GCA_035438225.1 Bacteroidia bacterium | reverse complement strand
CTGCGCAAGCCCTACGTCGCCCCCGAATTGCCCAAGGCCAAAGGTCCCGGCCGTCCAAAGAAGAAGCATGGTCCCGGACGACCTCCGAAAAAACGCGGCCCGGGCCGTCCTCCGAAAGCGGAATCCATCAGGCAATCAAAAGTATCGCCGAATGATCTTGGTAAATTCATTGATCTGCAAAGTAAAATCCTTGATGTTCAGCGGGACGTATTCAAGCGTACCGGTAAATTTGATACCGGCATGCACAAACAATTCAGCCACAACTTTACCAGCATTGATAAACTCATTGCGAATGTAGCGAAGTTGTTTGAAAGCTGATCAGGATTGTGTGAGGGGTAAATTTTCATAAAAATAGGGTAGGCAGAAACTTCTGTTTACCCTTTTTTCTTTTATCCATGATACACCCTGGAAGATCGGATTTTTCCCTGGCTGATCTCCAGGACTTCAGCGATCATCTGAGTGGCTTCTCCTTCCGCTTCCCGCTGATATTCCATGAATACACGTTCATCATTCGCAGTGAGGGTTTTTATTTCATAGTGGAGAGTGGGAAGACGTTGAAAAGCATCTTCCCACCATTTTCTTAATGCCTCTTTGCCTGAAATCCATCCGCCTGTTTCCGGTTGCCTCAGTTTTAATTTCGGACTAAAATGGTTGGCATCCTCTGCATAAAGTTGAAGCAATGCTTCAAGGTTTTTATTGTTGAAAGCAGCAAACCAAGCCTGTGCGATTTCAAGAATTTTAAGATGATTCATAAAAATAAGGGTTGTATGGATAAATTATTTTTTCAAAGGTACTGAATGAATATACCTTATTTTTTAATTGAAATTTTATTCTGCTTTTTTTTGTTTTAATGGTAATTCAAATCTACAACCGGTAAGGAAACCAGGTTCAATGTCTCATTGAAATAATAGCTCAATGAAAATAATTTAAAATGTTGCAAAAATCTGAAGTCGGATTTGCAGATTGAAAAAATAATTAAAATTGACTATAGTTAAAAATTGTATTGAATTTTAAGCAGTGGCAACGATGGACACTCGAAGTTCATTGTGAGACTTTCTGATTCTTTGAAGGGTATTTGAAAAATAGTCAAGCTTCCACAGTCAGGCAGCTCTCCACGTAAAAAGTAATAAGTGGGACATAATAAATATACATGGTACTGGCTACTTCCGGAAAATGTCAATGGAGGTGACATGTAAAGATTGCTTAATCATCAACAGGCTGAAAAATTTCATACTGTGGTTAATCGCTTTCGTTTTCGGAAAATAGTATTGGCAAAAGCTGCCAACAACGGTTTAGTGTGCGATGGCTATTTTTTTAGACCTGACAAATCGCTCAGTTTTCATTTCAACGATGTATTCTCCGTTCGCCCAATTATCCATTGTGATTTGTTGTTTCTGATAACCTGCAGGAACAGAATTTTTATCTGAATGCCAGACCACTTTTCCATGGAGGTCGTATACACTGAAAATTACATCCGATTTTTCCGGCAGGAAATAATCGAGAAGGAAAATACCGTGAGAAGGATTGGGATACGGAGTGTACAATTGCGGAGTTGATACAATTGCGGAATAGTTCACTCCGGGTACAGATGTAACAACAGCAGTATCGATAATAATATTTTCATCTCCGGGTAGATAAAAGGTATACGAAAAGAATACCAGCATCATTTCATCGGTAGTGGCTTCGCCAAGAAATACAGGTTGGGGCGGGTTGCTTGGATTATTTGGGTTGTTCAGGGTATTGTCATAGTAGGCACTCGAATACAAGGTGGTTCCATTTGGAATTTTCAACAATCGCGGAAATTGGTACATGCCCTGCCAATGGAAATCCCATTCCGGGATGTGGATGAAGGGAAGTGTATCGTTTGAAGGTGTGATGCCAAAACTTTCAATACTCCGGCCAATCAGGTGCATGTGTGGACCTACCGCAAGCGCTGTGATATCAAATGGAACCTGGTAATGTGCTGTGAATGTCCGTGTCGTGTTGGCAGGAATGAACAGTGGCCCGTTGTCGAGTGCTCCGTGGTGCAAAGGTGCAGTGATATAAACTTCACGCTGGAAATTCGATGTCAATTGAAACCGCACCTGGGTACTGTCAATCTGGTTGTTAATACCCCGTGGATAATGGATTTGTAAAACAATAGTTGTGTTTCCGTTTAGGCCAATTCCCATTCCCGCAGGAAGATACTCCGCTTCCTGACCGGGCACCCATACGCCGATGAGAGTTGAATTTGCAGAACCAGTCCCCCCAAAACTTGTGTATCCAGGTCCGGGATCTGCAGCATCCAGTTGTGCGGGGACAGAAGTGCTGTCAGCATAAATTAAAATGTGGTGCACGATTGCCCTGTTCCCGGGAATTGCTTCCATGGCGGTGATGTATTTGTGCAGCGGAATTCCCGTGGGCAAAACAAAACACCGGTACAGGTCATCCGAAGGAGTGTTCACTGTAAAGGGAGGAATCTGAACAATGAGATCAGGATTACTGATCGCTGCAATTCCGGTGAACACCGGAGCAGGTGGCTCGAGCAGGCTGTCGCCCCGCGGGGTTCCGGAATTTACCCAGTTCACGATATCATTGATTTCCCGGGCAGACAGTACACGTTGATGGGCAAAGCCGGAGTAGGCCGGATCCGGTGGCCATGGAGGCATGGTCCTGCTGGTTATCGCATTTTCGATATCAGAGGCGTTATCAACGGCATCCGTGTAACTCATTAATTCGAAAGGAGCAATTCCATTTGCATTATGGCACCGGGAACATTTTTGGTAAATCGTAGTTGCCACCTCGCCTGACCAGGTTTGTGCAGAACTGAAAAAGGGCAGGAACAACAAAAGGAGTAATTTCTTGAACATGGGATGAGGGATATGAGCCTAAGTTAAGAAGAATATTGATTATATGTTCACATTTTGAACCTTTTGAAAAATGGGTCGCCTGCAGAGAAGTCAAAATAATTCTGCCAGCATGCAACGAACCCCGCCACCACCAAGTGTCTCAATGGTGTTCACATCGGAATGGAGGAGGTGTGCGTGCTTTTCAATTGTCCTTTTTTGTTCATCTGTAAATTCTATAAATGCTTTCGTTGACATTACCAAAAAATTCTTCCCTTCATTATTTATTAGTTCAAGACAATTGCCGCAGAATTGATGCATTTGTGAAAATGTGATTTCCACAACATCATGTCCGGTTTCCCGAAGCGAATGGAGTACAGCCATTTTTTCTATGTTATCACGAATGGCTTCGGAGCAAAGTATGGCAAACTTTTCTCCGATTGTCATCACAACATTGGTATGGTAGATAACGGTATTGTTCCGGTCAATGGCAGTGAAAATAATCAGGCGGAAGTGCATTTGATTTGCCCATTCCTTCAGCGCTTCAGGATTTGTCCGTCCGGAAAGGCATGCATAGGCAATCCGATTCCGGTGGTCAAGCACCAGGCTTCCTGTTCCTTCCAGAAAAATATTGTTTTTTTCTAAGCCACTCAGATCTATCAAATGAGGATAATTTATTTTTAGCAGTGAAATCAGGTTTTCCCGTCGCTCCAACCTGCGATTGCCGGCTTTCATCGGATACAGTATCATTGTCCCGTCGGGGTGAGTGGAGAACCAGTTATTGGGGAAAATTGCATCCGGTGTGATCCTATCATCATCCTGTCTGTAATGAAGAACGTTTATGCCATGGCTTTCCAGCAACGCTTTTAAATTAATAAATTCTTTTCGGGCTTCAGCTTCCGGATCCTGAATAGCGGATGTATCCTTTTGAAAGGAGTTGTCGGCTCTCGTTTCCGGATTGGAAATAAAGAACCGTGGTTCAATCATCAATACTTTTTTCGCAGGGTGATGCATGGTCCGTCTTTTCACCTTCTGTTACAAAGTTCAATCCTGCAGCTTAACAACCTTATAAGTATATTCGGATTCGCTGCTTTGAATTTTTAAGGTGTACACTCCGGCGGACAAGTTGTGAAGATTGATACGGGCTTCCGCGCGGAGGTTGTGTTCCTGTTTGTATACCAATTGTCCGGAAAGGTTGAAGAACGAAACAGTGAATGTTCCCGGAGCGAAATGTGTTGACCGGATCGTCAGTTCGGATTGAAATGGATTCGGATACAAACCGAAATAGTTCTGATCCACATCTTCAATCGCTGATACATCCACATGCACAGTTCCGGATTCAGCTGTGCAACCGTTGATATCTGTGATGATCACATAATAATCGCCGCTGGTTGTTGCCGTGTATGTGTTCTGGTCGGCCCCCAAAATCTGGCCGGACTGAACACTGTACCACTGGTAGCCCGCTGCGCTTGTACATGTAAGTGTATCTCCAGCGATGCTGATCAGTGGTACTGCAGGAGATTGTACCGTCATGTAATTTACAATCGATCTGGTTTTAACACAGGCGCCGTTGTCAACAGTGAGTGTTACAG
>DAORHY010000314.1:0-4422 GCA_035438225.1 Bacteroidia bacterium | reverse complement strand
CTTTGCAGCCATCTGAATTGAACCGGAAGCTTACTGAAAACATTTGTAAAACCCTTATTTTCAAGATGATTAATGAATATCAATCATCATCCTGTGTATACGAAATTACAAGCAATTTGATAAATCGTTAATACGCCATTAATTATTTCTCAACATTGAATGTGTTCTTTTATGCTTAAAATTTACAATGAAAATACAACTCTATCAGGACCAAACTGTCGATGTGTTCATGCATTGCCTGCAGGTCATAAAACAAATGGATTTTGTTTTACAGACAGCAGACTATGAGAGGGGATGCATCCGGGGAATGAAACAATCCGATGTGGAAGCAATATATGCAATGATTGAAATTCAGGTAACTAAACCACGGTATGGTTATGCGGTGAATGTGACTTCCAGCTGTTTCACGGGTAGCAGCGGAACCTTTTTTCACGATAGCAAAAATGAAAACGAATTTGCAGAGCGATTTATTGAAGCTATCCAACCTCAGAAATTTGAAAATGCTTTCCGGCTAAGGGACCCGGAATACATCTTGGCAGTTCTTCTGTAAACCATTGAATTGAGGGTTTCAATGGTGGATAAAACAGGTTGTTTAGATACTACATATATGCCTGTAAATCAACCTTATGCACTTTCGCATAAATCGTTAACAGTTTGTTTACATTACTCTAATACCCTGTTCACACCACGAAGGTAAATTTGAAAAAAATAAAAGATGAATGATCAGTTAAAAGTGCTCGTAGTTGATGATGAACCGGATATTGTAGAAATACTAACCTACAACTTAAAAAAGCAGAATTACCAGGTTTTTACGGCGTACAACGGAGAAGAAGCAATCCAATCAGCTTCTGAAAATCATCCTGACCTGATCATCATGGATATCCGAATGCCGGGTATCTCAGGAATTGAAGCCTGCAGAATCATCAAACACGATGATTTGATTAAGGACATTCCAGTGTTGTTCCTCACTGCCGATTCAGATGAATACACAACAATGAATGCAATCGATGCAGGCGGTGACCATTTCATCACCAAGCCAATCCGTCCGGCATTGCTCATCGGAATGATCAAAGAACTCGTTCAAAAAGCATAATCCCATGCAACTACGGCCCAATGCGTCCTTTCATGTTTTGCTGGTTGCTGAACCCAAAGCGGACATTTCTCATCTGGATGCAAGTCTCCAGAAATCCGGATTTAATGTCCGGTGGATACGACAGTATTCAAGGATTGCAGATGAAGTTAATGCACGCGTTCCGGATGTTATTCTATTGGATACACAACAAAAGGACCTTGCCTGTTTTGAGATTTGTCATTCACTCAAATCAACGTCCACCTTCAAGCACAGCCGAATCCTGATCCTGTCTGAAAAGGAAGATGAACATACCGAAGTTGCTGCATTCAACTCCGGAGCCGATGATTTTATTTTGCGTCCCGTCAAACCGGAAGCCATGATTCGTAGAATTCTGGCCCGGGTTGGAGCACGCAAAGATTCTATTTCCCTGCAGTCAAAAATGGATAGCCATTCTCACTTTGTGATTGACCGGGAATCGTATAGCGTTTATCTGAACCAGCGACAAATCATGGTCTCCCGAAAAGAATTTGAATTGCTGCATTTGCTGGCAAGTCAGCCCGGCAAAGTTTTTTCACGAGATGAAATCGTTGATAAGGTCTGGAACCGCCTCCCCATTGAAAAGGACAGGACAATCGATGTCCACATTTTACGCTTGCGCAGAAAACTTGGAAACACATATATTCATACTCAAAAAGGTGTTGGATACAGGTTTATTATCTGATAATTTAGTTTTGAATTGGTTCATCGATCAGTATTTTTCCGGAAACTGAAGCGTACACATTTACAATTTGAAGGATTGAGCTTTTATTCAGAAACAATCCCATTTTGATCGCGCATTTACTTTTTACCAGAACCATGTTCTCACCCATTCACTTTGCGTTTACAATAAGTTCTTGCTTCATTCAAACCATGTTAACACAGCGATAATATGGTTGCGGTAGTTTTGCTGAAAATTCGAAAACTAACCAACCATGAAAAAAATCCTACTCTTCGTTTCAATTTTGTTGATGCGCTTTAGTTTTGAACTAAACGCTCAAACAATTACAGTGTCCGGTGACATCACATCCAATACTACCTGGATGGCCAATACAACCTATTTGTTAAGCGGATTTGTTTATGTAACAAACAATGCAGAACTGACCATTCAACCCGGTACTATCATTAAGGGTGATAAGGCCAGCAAAGGTTCCCTGATCATTACCCGTGGCTCAAAGTTATTTGCCGACGGCACTGCCTCACAACCCATCGTTTTTACTTCCAATGAACCGGCAGGAACGAGAACCTACGGAGACTGGGGAGGACTTATAATTTGTGGAAAAGCTCCGATCAATGATCCGGCCGGAGAAAAAGTAATCGAAGGTGGTGTTGATCCGGTAAAAGGCCTTTACGGAGGTACTGACGTCAACGACAATTCCGGAATACTTCGCTACGTAAGGATTGAATTCCCGGGTATTGCCTTTATGCCGAACAATGAAATCAATGGTTTAACCCTCGGTGGTGTGGGCTCAGGAACAACAATTGATTACATCCAGGTTAGTTATTCCGGCGATGATTCATACGAATGTTTCGGCGGGACTGTAAACATGAAACACCTGATTGCATACCGTGGACTGGATGATGATTTTGATACCGACTACGGATTTTCAGGGCGCTGCCAGTTTCTTGCAGCTCTGCGTGATTCAAATGTCGCGGACATATCCGGTTCCAATGGTTTTGAATCCGATAACGATGCTACAGGATCTTTGAATACCCCGATTACACATCCGGTCTATTCGAATGTGACCATTGTTGGCCCAATGATCAATGCAGGTACTCAAATCAACAGTAATTACAAACGTGGCGCACACTTGCGTCGCAGCACAAAAACCTCCATCTACAATTCAGCAATTGCCGGATACCCGACCGGTTTATTAATTGACGGTGCAAACTGTGAAGCGAATGCCAATAACGATGAACTGCAATTCCGCAACAATGTAATTGCCGGTTGTACAACACCCCTTGCTGTGGCAAGTGGCAGCACATTTGATATCAGTACCTGGTTTACCCAGGCATCTTTTAGCAACGCAACTTTTTCCAACAGCACGGATCTCATGTTGACAGCACCCTACAATTATACTGCACCGGATTTCATGCCGGAAGTTTCAAGCCCTCTGCTGACGGGTGCAGATTTCAGTTCACTTAACCTTACAAATCCATTTTTTGAGACTGTAACTTACAGAGGTGCTTTCGGAAACACGGACTGGACATCTGATTGGACAAATTTTGATTGTGAGAATACGGATTATACAACGGGTATCAAAGAAACTGCCAACAGTTTATCTGCAGTGGTATACCCAAATCCGGTGGATGCATCCAGTCAGCTCAAATTTCAGTTGAAAGCTAGCACTTCCATTGTCCTTGATATCATCGATGCTTCCGGAAGGCTGGTTTCAACGATGCAATACACACAATTGAATGCAGGGTATCACACTCTTCCATTGACAACACATCCGCTTCAACCGGGATTTTATACACTGCGGATACAATCCGCTCAGGGTTCATCCATCATGAAAATTGCAACCAAATAATTCAATACGTTAGCCTTTTCATTTGTTTTCTTAAAAAAGCCGGCATCAGCCGGCTTTTTTACATTGAATTAACCTCAATTTAACCCCGGAATAAACCAGAGGTGATATTCATGTTATACCATTGTACCCTGAAGCAATCCTAATGTCAAAATGAAATTCAAAAGACTACAAATTTCCATTTTCCTTTTGCTGACAATTGTTACCGGATCAGTCAGCGGAATTCAACCCGGAAAAATTACCGGAAAGGTTGTTGACCAGAATACCAATGAAACACTGATCGGAGTTCCAGTACTTGTGCAAGGAACACAAATGAGTGCCGTCACGGATTTGGACGGGAAATTTTCCATTTCCCCTGTTCCACCGGGGAAATATTCATTGCTATTCCGCTTGATAGGTTATGCTCCCAAGCTGGTAGAAGGAATTGAAATAACAGGAGACAAGACGATCCAGTTGGATGTTGCAATGGAAACCAGCAACCAACAACTTCAGGAAGTTGTCATCACCGCAGACATTAAAAAAGAAAGCATTGGATCCATTCTGCTGATGCAAAAAAAAAGTGGAACAGTCCAGGATGGAATTTCGTCGGAGGCAATCCGGAAAACTCCGGATAAAAATTCGGGAGAGATCATCCGGAGAATCAGTGGTGCAAGCGTGCAGGAAGGACGGTTTGTTATCATCCGTGGCCTCAATGAACGGTACAACAATGCAATGGTCAATGGTGTTCCGCTGTCGAGCACCGAACCTGACCGCAAAGCATTTTCATTTGACCTCTTCCCTGCTTCA
>DAORHY010000313.1:0-4442 GCA_035438225.1 Bacteroidia bacterium | reverse complement strand
TGGTGTGATCAGCAGGTTTCGGATTTATGGCAGCGCTCGCCGGCCCTGTTCCTGTTCCATCCAATCCGTGACAGGACCAGCAGGTAGTATTGTATATTTTTTTTGCTTCCTCCAGTTCCGGTCCGTTAGCAGGCACCGGATTTTTAATCGTATCCACAAACGCGGGAGTTATCCATGCCGATGGCTGAGCGAATACCAGTTGTTGATCTGCCAATACAAATAGAACCGTGACTACAATTCCCGGTAAAAGTATCCTTGATACGTACCCGCTATTCCTCATGATCCATTTTGATTTAATGTAAAGTCATTTTCGCCCGTTCACTTTCCATCATTCCCAGTGCTGCTTTTGCATTCCTGTGTTCAGGATGCCGTGCAAGAAGGTTTTTCATGGAGGCATAACCAGCCTCCTTATCTCCACTCACATATTTTAACATGGCAAGATTGTACAACACCTGAACATTTCCGGGTTGCATTCGGTTGACGTTGTCAAAATGCATTTCTGCTTCTGCATATCTTTTTTGCCGCATACAAATTACAGCCAGGTTGTTTTCAATCAATGCTGAATTCTGATTATCGGTTGAAATTTCCGTTAACAAACGTTCGGCCGCATGCAATTGTCCGGTACGTGTGTAGAGTACGCCCAAAGCGAGTTTCACTTCTGCATTCGAAGGCTCGTCCCTCAGTGCATCCAGGTAATACGGCAACGCTTCCGAAGCAAAACCGGACGATTCCCGCAGGTGCCCCAGGGCCAACGCAGCTTCGGCACGCAAATGTTTTTCCTGATTCGTCACCGCATCCATTTTCGCTGCCAGTTTCAGTTGTTCTTCTGCCGCTCTGGTTTTTCCCTGCAGCACGAGCAACTTTCCGAATTTCAAACGGCCTTCCATATCTTCCGGAAGTTTGTCAAGCATTTTCTCCAAATACTTTTCCGCCGCCGGACGATCATTTTTCAAAAGGCTGAGCGCTGCCAGCTCCCGTTGCAGGCTTGCCGGATGCCACAACCCGTAACGATCGGCTGTTTGCAATCTTTCGAAGGATCTGTCTACTTTACCGGAAGAAAAATTTTCCGTTGATTTTAACCCGGATTGTTTTTGCTCTTTCAGCAGTGTATTGTAATCGTGTTCACCCAAATAAGTATAAACATGGATGAAGGCACTGTGAACAGAAAAAACAATCATTAACAACATGAAGGCTGAAAAAACTTTTCCATGAGAAGTAAGACGATTCGGTCGCTTCAAAACATAATGCCCGATGCGGACATATTCTTTTCGCCACAATCGTGTGAGTGTAATGACTCCGAATGATAAAATAATTCCCAATGCGATGGCCAGAAGAAAGGGAACCGTATCGTAAAGACCGCGGAAAATCGTGATAAAAATAAACGTTCCGATGGCAAGAAAAATATCTTCGGCAACGGTGAAATCGTACCGCTTTTTGTAGCCATCCAGTTTTTTCATGGATAAAAATCCGGCCGGCTTTCCGAAACCAAAGGACAAGGCATTTTCCGGGCAGACCTGAACACAATCCATGTCCTTGAGACAGTTGGGGTCGACGACACGATCAAACTGATTTACCTCCCGCATCACCTGTACGTGAGAAGAACAAACTGCCGTACATTTTCCACATTGTGTGCAGTCGCCGGTGAGCTTTATTTTACCGGGAGCCACGCGATCCGCGAGTGCGAAAACCATTCCATAGGGACAACCGTACTGACAAAAACTGCGGGAACCGAGCACATAAATTGCCAAACCTCCACAGATAAAAAAAGTGAATAACGTGATTCCAACAGCAGGAAGATTTCGCCAGAAATCCGTTGTCATGAAGGATGCCCACCCTTCCGAATCCTGTGCGATGTGTAAAGACACTGGTGGCTGACCGGTCATTGCCCGTTCAATCTGGGGCAATACAAAAAGATAAATCACCGCTGCGAATGGCAGCCATAACAGTGTGCGGGAACGTATATGCCTGGGCCGGATACCAACCTTGTTGAGCAACCATGCGCTGCCATCCTGTAAAGCTACCATGTGACACATCCAGGAACAGAAAAAACGACCGGCAACAAGTGTTGCGATCATTGTTAATCCCATGAACAGGAAACCGGCAGTAACAATACCCAGGTGAACTGTGTACAGAACTTCGTTGAATTCCAGTGGCGCCAGCGTTCTCCCGGCCTGTTTCCAGTGCGCGATGTGCACTCCCATCAGCAGGTATACCGCAGCAAGACTGATCGCCCTCCACTTTCCGTAATCTCTTTTAACTGCAGTATCCATATCATTTCAAGTACAATGCAGAATAGACAGCCGCTTAGCGGATATCCACTCTGCGGACATATCTCCTTCCTTCGATCAGTATGACCAGCTGATAAACTCCTTTTGACAAGGAAGACAAGTCCAGTGCTTCTGAATGTTTTCCAGCGATGCCACTCAGCATCCGGTCAAACGCTTTTCGCCCTGTCATGTCATAGATATAAATTTCTACTCTGCTTCCATTTCCCGGCAACACCATGTCCACATTGACGATTCCGGAGGAAGGATTCGGGTAAACGGTCAGGTTGTTTGAAAGATCCGCAGCAGGATTGATGCCTGTGCATGGGATAACCACAGCATTCGCCAGTGCAGGAGTACTGGAACAAATTCCGCCTCCAATTTCAATTTCCCAATCATAAAAGAAATAATAGTAGGCTGCCCCGGCGCTGGACCCGGTAATTGATAATGTATCTGTGAGTGTATAGGGATACACCACTCCGACATTGTTACGCCATAAATTTGGTGTTCCCGTTGCTCCCAGGCGGAGATTGGTTCCCGGCGGAACATTGAAATTCAAGGTGACACGCGAAGGGCCGTTTGGAATATTGTATGTTCCGGATTGCAGTACGGTACCGCTGCTGTTATACAATTCAAAAGTCCTGGGTCCTGCTCCATTCGCAAAGACCTGTACCGACTTCAGCACAAACGGTTTTAAGGCATCAAAAATCTCATACTGAATGCCCGTGTAATATCCGCCTCCGCCCAATGAATCCGTTTTCCCGCCATGTGTAATCACACCGGCATTGTGAATTTCATCTATTGCATAGTACGAAGTGGTGTTAATCAATACAGGTGTTGTATAACTGTTACCTGTTCCCACAAGTATATTGTTTTGATCGTACCAGGAAATATTATTTCCGGTACACGTCAACGTGGCACTGTACCCGCTGCAAATAGAATCATCTGAAACGACGGGTTGAGCGGGAGCAGGAAGAGCCGTAATTGTGAGCGGCTGAGAAACCGCCGAGCCGCAATAGGTTGTAACCGTAACAGTATACGTTCCAGCTCCAACACGAATATTCTGAGTAGTTGCGCCGTTTGACCACGCATAAGATAATCCTGCGTTGGCAGTAAGCGTCACAGAATCATTGCCGCAAATGACGGTACTCTGGCTTGCTGTGATCGTTGAAACCGGGTTGCCTGGCTGGTCCTGTAAGGTTAGCGTGAACGGCATGACTGTGTAATTGTTGTTCTCATTCGACTCTTCAAAATAATTGTGCGGATCCAATTCATACACAATCCAGTAATTCCCGTTACAGGTTCCCGGAGGAATTTCGATAAACATACCGTTCAGGCTTTCACTGTAGATATCCGTATAACCCACAGAACAACCTTGTTCCACTGCAGAACAACCGTAAGAATTTCCAAGTCCGTAATTGGGGAAGTCTGCATTCAACAGCACTGTTCCTCCGCCAAACACTGACTGGTCATCACGGCAATGGCCGCTGTATGTGCTGCAGGAACCATAATCCATCAGGCAGAAAGATTGTTTGTGGCCCCAACCCAAAACGCTCCAATGCAATGGATTCGGATCCAGGGGATCTTCAATCCGGAGCGACATGATTCCCCAATCGTCAACATGCAAACTCCCCTGCTGATAAGTCATTGCTCCCGCTATACGATCGCGGAACGACATGGCCTGATGATCCTTGTGATAAATACGCTGCCACAAAATTTGTTTTGCTACTTCACCATTCGGGCATACAAAAGATTGAGAAGCCGGAGCAGTGAAGGTATCTGTTCCGCACACAAACATATGGTTGCCGTTTTGTTCGGCTTCCACGGTGAACGGACCGTACCCGATATTGGGTGTCGACCCGCTTACACGCAAATGACCGTCATCTGCACCGGCACCGGTTTGCGGATATTCCGTCGGACCACCTGAATAATTTTGCAATCCATACCATGAAATAGTAAGATCCGGCAACAGATCACAGTTCGATGATCCATCCTTACAAACGCATGACGTTGCATTCGTAATTGTACATTGAGCGCTGTTGATTTTTGGAATAAATAATAGTAATAAAATACCAGTAATTCGTAGCAGATTCTTCATGCGTGTGGCTGGTTAGACGATTTATTGATTGAATCAAAAATATCTGATTGATACATACCACCCTATGAGAGGAGTCAGTA
>DAORHY010000312.1:0-4454 GCA_035438225.1 Bacteroidia bacterium | reverse complement strand
AGCCAATCGTGATGTGAAGTTTATTACTGCTATCATCGTTGCTCCAGGTACCGTGGGTGGTCACGCCTGACTTTGTCGCAGCCAGCTGTCCTCCCGCAGAAAAGACAAACACATAGCCCGATAAACTGGCCGTATAATCGTCCCCGCTTTCATTGAAAAAGGAAACGCGCCAGCTTCCGGTGGTGACTGTAGAAGTAACATTCGTAGTATTCCCGGAGGAGGAAGAATTGTCGTCCTTTTTACAGGCGCCAAGGGACAAAACGATACTTAAAATAAAGAATATTATCTGGGCGGATCCTCGTTTCATGGCTTTCATTTTTTTGCTTTGACATCTTGAAATTGATAGGGCAAACATACCTTGCACTTCCTTGCATACAAATTTTAAATTACTGAACGGGAATAAACAGCTGTTAAAAAGGGAAAAACCATGCCTGATTGATTCTGATATTCAGTTTTAGACTCAAACAAGCGGATCAAAAAATCCCTGTAAATATTTCTACTGCTGTTGCGTTCTGTTTTTGTACCTTTAGAATCATCGCCAGGCAACATGAACCGACAGCGGACAGCATTGATCATTGATGACGAGCAGGATATCTGTTACCTGCTCGGGAAGATGCTTTCTGTACGATCGATTCAAACGGAAACCTCATATACCATTCGGGATGGACTGAATAAACTAAAAGAGCTTTCCCCATCCATTCTCTTCCTGGACATCCATTTACCGGACGGTTCCGGCATGGAATATTTGCATCAAATCCGCACCTCCTTTCCGAAATTATTTATCGTACTGATGAGCGCTTATGACGGTGCTGAAGAAAAAAATAAGGCGCTGAACAAAGGAGCCGATTTTTTTCTTCCAAAACCATTTCAACGGGAAATAGTGGATGAACTGATTAATACCTCATTGCTTACATCCTAAAAGAGAATGAATTTGCAAACTTTAAAAAACATACTGCTGGTTGATGATGATGTGGATACCTGCACCCTCCTGACACGATTATTGGAAAAAAATTCCTACAGTGTGGTATCGGCACACAGTGGACGTTCCGCTTTAACGAAATTAAAAGAAAAAGGCTTCGATGCCGTGCTGTGCGATTTCCGTCTTGGAGACATGGACGGTATTGAATTGCTAAGTGGAATCAAATCCATTGCTCCTCACCTTCCGGTTATCATCATAACCGGCTACTCTGATATCCGGACTGCTGTGAATGTAATTCAAAGCGGTGCTTTCGATTACATCGCCAAACCGCTTATACCGGAAGAGATCCTGATGCAATTGAAGAAAGCCCTTGCACATGCCGGCCAGAAAACTGAACCGGGGAATAAAAAAGCAGGACAGGATAACACAGAAAACTCAGGTGGATTTGTTTCCGGAATCAGTCCGCAATCGATCGAGGTTGAAAAGCAAATCGAGCTGGTTGCTCCAACTAATTTTAGTGTGATTATTTTCGGAGAAACCGGATCGGGGAAGGAAGCAATAGCCCGTACGATACACGAGAAAAGTAAGCGGGCGGATCATCCGTTCGTTGCATTGGATTGTGGTGCGCTACCCAAAGACCTTGCAGGGAGTGAATTGTTTGGCCATGAAAAGGGCGCTTTTACCGGAGCCCTTTCCTCCAAAACAGGACAGTTTGAACTTGCGGAAGGTGGAACATTGTTTCTGGATGAGGTTGCGAACCTGCCTTTTGATATACAAACGTTGCTTTTGCGGGTTGTCCAGGAGCGGAAAATGAAAAAGATCGGCGGAACAAATGAAATTTCCCTGGATGTGAGAATACTTGTTGCATCGAATGAAAACCTGCAGGAAGCAACTAAAAAAGGAAAATTCAGGGAGGACCTTTACCACCGCTTCAATGAGTTCAGCATTCAGCTCAGCCCGCTCCGGGACCGGAAATCAGACATCCTTCCACTGGCGATGCATTTTCTCAAAGAAGGCAACAAAGAGTTAACCAAGAACATCGGTGGCTTTGATCAGGAAGTCATCAACTGTTTTCTCAACTATAATTGGCCGGGAAATATCCGTGAATTAAAAAATGTCGTGAAACGGGCCACACTGCTGGCACAATCGAACCAGATTCAGATGCATAATCTCCCGTTGGAAATTTCTAATCCTTCCCGATTTGTGGGAATTGAAACCATTCCGTCCCAGCCAACAGTTCCGCAATCTGCTCAGGACCTGAAGTCTGCTGCAATGAAGGCAGAATACGAAACAATTCTGGAAACCCTGAAGAAAGTAAATTTCAATAAATCCAAAGCAGCAGAATTATTAAAAATCGACCGGAAGACACTTTACAATAAAATGAAAATGTACCGGCTGACGAACGACTCCAACGATGGTGAAGAGTGAATTCAAATCCGGCAATCAACCTGCTGTTCAGTCCGGGGATGGATTTGGAGCCAATGTATTATTGCCACGAATAAAAATCAGGGTTCCGGATAAAATGGTCTGGCTTGTCGGAATACTGTGCGCCTTGCCGGTACTTCTGAATACCATCGGAATAGATTTCGGATTTATCGGAAGCACAATTGATCCCTACAGAATCACCCAGCTTTATCAATTTGAGCAGGAAAGTGCATTGCAGGAAATTCTGCGCGGAAGGTATGTACACACCATCTTTGTCTCCATTTCCATAACCATTTCATTTCTCACAATCTTACTTGCATTTATTGATTACAGGATAAAAGGAGAGCTGAGCACTCCTGTTGTAGGAGTGGCACTTTTTTGTTCCGGATTATTTCTTACGTTCCATGTCCTATCCGCGACGCAGATCATCCAAACACAATCTCAGCAATTTTATCTTGCTTCTTTCACATGGTTCTTTTGTCGTGTATTTCATGCCTCGATTTTAATTCTCGGAACCGGAATTTTCCTTGCCAGACCCACCGCTTTCGAAGCAGAAAGCCGCCCAAACAGAAACCGAACATTTCTGACACTGAGTGTGCTGTTTGTTGTGCTTACATTATTCACAATGGGAATATTGTACTTGCGTACAGACATTCCCCAGATGCTTTATCCGTATCGCAATCTGGCCCGCTCGTATGACTTGTTGCCCCTGATTCTTTATGCCATCCTGGGACTCTACATACTTCCCCGTTTCCAGGAAAAATTTCCATCCCTGTTTGCACAGACTTTAACGCTGAGCATGATTCCCGCTGTTGCAACACAATTGTACATGGTTTTCGGCTCCAATGAACTGTTTGATAACAATTTCAATATTTCCCATTTCATGGCTGCAATTACGTATGTCATTCCCTTTATTGGAATCAGCCTGAATTATCTGGAAACTCACCGAAACGAACAAAGGGTAATTAAAAAGTTAAATGAAGAAGTACTAATAAGACTTGAAACGGAAGAGAAATTGAGTGGCGTCCTGAACAGTTCACCTTCCGCAATTATGGCATTTACAGTTGTCAGGCATACCGATGGTTCCTTGCAGGATTTCATGTGGACAATTGCCAATCCTGCGGTGCATGCATTGTTTGGAATCGACCAAAACATTTTACCGGGGAAAAGGCTCAGTGAAATTTTACCGGAAACAAAAAAAGAAGGGTGGCTGGAGTTGATGGAACCGGTAATTCTTACCGGAGAACCCATGAATTATGAATATTATTCACAGACTTTCAAAAAATGGTTTTACCTCGTTGCAGTTCCTTTGAAAAACGGACTGGCATTGACCGTCAGTGATATCTCCAGAAGAAAAAATGCCCAGGAAGAATTGCTTTCAGCAGAACGTCTTGCCATCACGGGAAAGTTAGCCCGTGTCATCGCACATGAAGTACGGAATCCCCTGACCAATATTCACCTTGCTGCGGCACAAATGAAATCAGAATTGCCTGCGGAGGGAGAATCGACTGTGTACACGGAAATTATCGAACGTAATTCCTCACGCATTGACCAGTTGATTACTGAACTTTTGAACTCGTCCCGGCCCGAACAAACACTGACCCATACGTGTGACCTCAATGTACTTGTATCAGAAGCCAAAGAACAGATCAAAGACAGAATGCACCTGAAGAATATTGCATCCGAAATGCACCTGACATCTGAGCCATTGTTTATTGATGCGGATCCGGCCAGAATTCGTACAGCTCTGGTGAACATAATGCTCAACGGCACAGAAGCAATGGAAGCGACAAGCGGGAAGCTGCTGCTGGAGACCTGGAAAGAAATGAACGAATGTGTTTTGCGTATTTCCGATAATGGGATCGGTATAAAAAAAGATGACCTCTCACGTCTCTTTGATCCTTTCTTTACAAATAAAGCAAAAGGCATGGGCCTGGGACTTACAACTTCACTCAATATTATCCAGTCCCACAAAGGCACGATTCAAGTGGAAAGTGAAGCTGGAAAAAGCACTTCGTTCATCCTGCGATTTCCGTGTAAAAATTAACCCGATCAGCCATCCAAGAAAGTATAAAAACATAAAGCCCTCCCATTCAGGGAGGGCTTTAAA
>DAORHY010000311.1:0-4462 GCA_035438225.1 Bacteroidia bacterium | reverse complement strand
TCTGTTTGAATTCATCCGCAGCAAAACAGCTCAATACTATGGAAATCCCTATCTGTTTTCACCGCCGAGAGTACAGTTGTTTTCGGTGCTTTTGAATGTGCTCGTCTTCCGCTTTCTTTTGATCACGTATGACAGGGAAAAAACGGCCAAGGGTATTTTATTCATCACGGTCATTGCGGCATTTACATATTTATTCTATTTCTATCGTTTCCAACAACAATCCTGAGTATGCGACGCTGGTCCGATCATCTTATTACCGGTATAATCCTTGGACTGCTTGCACCGGTCTTTGCATTTTGGTTGTATAACCGAATGAATCATCCGGAGTTGAGCATGCCGGACTTATTCAGTGCATTTAAAGGCAAAAATGTTCATACACATGTTATCAGCCTTTCGGTCATCGCAAACCTGATTGTGTTTTTCATCAGCCTCTGGACGCAACATGAAAAAACAGCACGCGGAATCCTGGGGATGACAATTGTTTATGCAATTCTGGTGTTTATTCTTAAATTCATCTGATGAAGTATTACATCATTGCCGGTGAAGCATCCGGGGACCTTCATGCTTCTAACCTCATGAAGGAGTTAAATCAGCTTGACAAAGATGCTGATTTCCGGGCATGGGGTGGGGAACTCATGCAGGCACAGGGTGCTGTGTTGGTTAAACATTACCGGGACCTAGCGTTTATGGGGTTTACGGAAGTCGTAATGAACCTGCGAACCATTTTACGGAATATTGAAAATTGTAAAAAAGACATACTGGAACACCGGCCGGATGTTCTTATCCTCGTTGATTATCCCGGATTTAATCTTCGTATCGCCGAGTTTGCCAAAGAAAACAGTATTAAAGTATTCTATTACATTTCTCCGCAGGTCTGGGCCTGGAAACAATCACGGGTTTATAAAATTAAGCGTACTGTCGACAGGATGTTTGTCATCCTGCCATTTGAAAAGGAGTTTTACAGAAAGTTTGATTATCCGGTTGATTTTGTTGGGCATCCATTGCTGGACGCCATTGCTGAAAAGCAAACCGCCTTTGCTTCAAAAGCTGAATTTCTGAACGAAAACAACCTGAGCAATTTGCCCATCATTGCCCTATTGCCGGGCAGCAGAAAACAGGAGATTGAAACAATGCTGCCGCTGATGCTTTCCGTACAGGATAATTTTCCGGGTTATCAGTTTGTGATTGCAGGCGCACCTTCGCAGCCGGAAAATTTTTATAACCGGATACTGGATAGAAACAAGAACAAGGTGATCCATAACAAAACATATGAATTGCTTTTTCATTCTGCTGCAGCCCTCGTAACCTCCGGAACAGCAACCCTCGAAACCGCTTTGCTCAAAGTCCCCGAGGTGGTATGCTACAAAGGAGGCAAAATTTCCTATTACATTGCCCGATCCCTGGTAAAGATTAAGTTTATTTCACTTGTTAACCTGATCATGGACAAAGAAGTAGTTAAAGAACTCATTCAACAGGAATTGAACAATAAACAGATTACTGCAGAGTTAAAGAAGATTTTGAACCCCCTTCACAAGGAACACTTGATGAAACAATATGCTGAATTATCCCGGATTCTTGGAGGCCCGGGGGCTTCGTTGCATACGGCAAAGCTGATGATGAATTACCTCCGTGGAGAAGTTTGAAAAGAATTTTATTCTTTTTTTTAGTTGAATGAAAGCTGGTTCTTTTAGTGATCTGCAGAATAGCCGTTGCCCCGTGTTACCTTGCACCGGATGCCTGTATGGAATCAAACTCCTGTACTGAGATTTTTACCATTTTTTATTGGTGGAATGTTGTGTGGTTTTTATATACAGGTTTCCCTGTCATTGTTGTTTTCGTTTTTTATTTTTCTGTTTGTCTTCGCATGCACAATTCACTTCGGAAATAAATCAAAAAAGCTAGTTCGGGTTTTCGGGATGTTATCCCTCTCAGGGATTTTTCTCTTGGGTTGGATTTTTACATTGCTGAAATCTGAAAATAATTATCCCTTTCATTTTTCCAGCCATCCGCACGTGAACGGATATCTTGCTGTGGTTTCAGAAGCGCCAAAAGACAAAGGAAATTCGATGCGGTGTGAGGCACGAGTCATCAGCATTAAAACCGATTCGGGTTGGGTGGGTTCGGAAGGGAAAATATTGCTCTATATCCGCAAAGACGGCCTGGATTCCATTCCCGGTTACGGTGATATGATTTTATTTCGCAACCGGCCGCAACAAGTAAAAGGCCCACTGAACCCGGATCAATTCAATTTTCAGAAATGGCTGAGTTCACACCAGGTTTTCCATCAATTATTTTTGAAGCAGGATCAATTTGTTGTTGCTGGCCACCATGAGGGATCCAAATTGGTGGAATGGGCGATTGCATTGAGAGAACGATGGGTTCGCGTTTTTCAGGAAAACGCAATTACCGGACAGGAATATGCAGTATTGTCAGCCTTGATTCTCGGGTACGATGATGAAATCGATTCTGATACTATGCAGGCGTATGCAGCCTCCGGAGCCTTGCACATTTTGTCTGTTTCCGGAATGCACCTTGGTATTATTTACGGAGCACTTCAGGCCTTATTATCCTTTCTTTCGCGCCAAAAACGAATGCGCATAATAAAAGCAATCCTGATCATTTTATTCCTCTGGTTTTATGCTTTGCTCACAGGCTTATCACCATCCGTTTTGCGTTCAGCAATGATGCTTTCGTTTATCGTTATCGGCCAAACCCTGGAACGGTCAACCAATACCTACAATACCCTGGGGGCCTCCATGGTGGCTTTATTCATTTTGTTTTCTCCGCATCTCATTCTACAGGCAGGTTTTCAATTGTCTTACCTGGCGGTTGCAGGCATACTTTTTTTGTATAAATCCATAGAAGATAAATTCTATTTTACTTCGTGGACAGGCAGGCAGGCATGGGGAATTCTTTCTGTGTCCCTGGCTGCGCAGGCTGCAACTTTTCCATTGAGTATATTTTATTTCCACCAGTTTCCAAATTATTTTTTGCCTTCTAATCTTGTTGTGATTCCGATTTCAACTTTGGTGATTTTTGGTGGAATACTTTTGTTATTATTTTCGGGATGGACGTTTGCAGCAATGAAAATTGCATGGCTTACAGGGAAATTAGTCGGGACTCTGAATGCCTCGGTTAGTTGTGTCGAGCAATTACCCTATTCCATGATTACCGGAATTTATGTTTCCTTACCGGAGTTGTTTCTTTGGTATGTCCTCGTGCTGTTTCTCGTCATGTACTTCAAAGAACCCAAAAAATATTTTCTCATCCCTGCCGGAATTGCACTTGCCGGAATCTTAGCGTGCGTCATCCTGCGAACATCAGATTGGAAGCATCAGCAGAAATTGGTAGTCTACCACATTCCCGGTCAATCCTGTATTCAGTTTATAGCAGGCCAATCAGCTGTATCGTTTGTTGATTCTTTAAGGATGCATAATGACCGGAGCCGGAAGATGGCATGCGATGGTTTTGAAATCAAGAATGGTTTTAGGGTAGAAACTACCAGGATCCTTGGCACTCTGGTATCTATTCCAGAGAGACTGATGGAAAATCAATTGATCCTGAAAAATTCAAGTGCATTGTTTGGTTCCCTCAGGGTTGATATATTAGGAAATGATGTTCGCGGTGCTCCATTTATTTCCGGCGCTGGTTTCCTGATCATTACTCAGAATAAAAGAATGCCCCGGAATTTTCTGCAAAATTATCCTGAGTGTAAAAAAGTGATCCTTGACGGAAGTAACTCCATCCGTACCTGCAAAATGTGGAAGCGGGAATGTGAAAAACTGAATGTAGCGTATCATGCAACTTCAGAAAATGGAGCATTTGTTCTAGATGTTGAATGATCAACCAAGGTCACTTAGTTTCAGCCGGTCTTTTACACGGACACCTCTTTCGGTTCTTTCAAGGGAGGAACATTCAATCAAAAGATCATGCTCATAAAAGAGGATGTAATTTTTATCAGCTGCCTCTTTCAGGAAGATTTCCTTTTCCTCCAGGGTGATCAGGGGACGCATATCATAGGCCATTACATACGACAGCGGAACGTGAGCGGCAGATGGGATGAGATCGGCGCAATAGGCAACTGTGCGTCCATTGTAATTGATTATCGGCAGCATCATAGCTTCAGTATGGCCGTTGACGCAGAGGACTTTAAAACCGGGAAACAATTCTTCTCCATCACCGATAAATTTAAGCTGTCCGCTTTCCTGTATCGGAAGAATATTCTCTTTTAAAAAACTCGCTTTTTCTCTGGCGTTCGGTTTTATTGCCCAGTTCCAGTGCGCTTCATTACTCCAATAAGTTGCATTCGGGAAAACCAATTCAAATCCTTCTCTGCCCGGTTTCCATTTTACACTCCCGCCACAATGATCAAAATGCAAGTGAGTGAGAAAGACATCGGTGATGTCTTTTTCCGTAAATCCATGCCTCCGGAGCGATTTTGCCAGGGTATCATCGCCATTCA
>DAORHY010000310.1:0-4501 GCA_035438225.1 Bacteroidia bacterium | reverse complement strand
GAACACGGTGTTCGCTATGCCCGCCTTCTTTGGCAAGATCAAAATCACCCCTTTCATTTTTGTCGAAGCGCGTCCCCCAGTCGATGATTTCGCGGATACGGTCTGCGCCTTCAGTGACCACCATTCTCACAACTTTTTCATTGCACAAACCGGCACCGCATTCCAGTGTATCCTGAACATGTTTTTCAAAAGTATCCGGGCCATGCATGACGCCGGCAATACCGCCCTGCGCATATTTGGTGTTCGAGTCCTCTGCATTGGCTTTGGTGATGATAATCACCTTTCCATGATCCGCAACTTTTAAAGCAAAAGTGAGACCAGCGATGCCGCTGCCGATGACTAAAAAATCTACTTCTTTCCGCATGCTTATTTTTCTTTGGCTAAGGTATGAAAAAAGGGTTCAGGGTTTCAGGTTCTTGTCCAGAGGATAAGTTGGATGGTTGGATTCTGGAAAAAATCACCGGTCCACTTACTTCCCGAATCCTGATTACGGGCTACCGACTCAAGACAACAAGCGTTCAACAACCAATTGCTCATCAGTGAATACAGCCCTGCATCGTCCCTTTAAAATTCGTACCTTTGCAAGTATCATGGAAATCAAAAAAGTGATCACCGTTTACGCAGAATCAACACCGAATCCGGCTGCGATGAAATTTGTGCTGAATCGTTATTTACTGGACGAAGGAAGCGTGGAATACACTGTCCCTGATCAGGCTGGAAACTGTCCGCTGGCGATGCAATTGTTTCGGTTTTCCGGGATCACCGGTGTATTTATTACTTCCAATTTTATCACCCTCACTAAAAATACGGATGTCGACTGGTATGAAACCATGGGTATATTCAGGGAATTCATTAAGGGTTATATCGAGAGCGGACAGCCTGTATTTACCGGCCCAGCCGGACAAATAGCAGATCCCGGCATTGACCGTGTAAAAACCGCCTCCGCCGTAGAAACAAAAATCATTGAAGCGCTGGAAGAATATGTTAAGCCCGCTGTCGAACAGGACGGTGGTGCAATTCACTTTAAATCGTTTCATGAAGGCATCGTCACCCTGATCCTGAAAGGCTCCTGCAGCGGTTGCCCCTCCTCTACTCAGACCCTGAAAGGCGGTATTGAAAATCTTTTGAAACGTATTATCCCGGAGGTCACAGAGGTGGTGGCAGAAGAAGGATAATCACTTTCTGCTTCGTTATCGTTCACTCCATTTTAAATTCAAATCGTCCGATTGAATCATAGCGTACTCCGCCCGGAACGTGCACAGTTTGCCAGAGTTCCGCACAATTAATTTCAAGCAATTCCATCTGCTTCCACTCATCGGTTTTCACCAATGCAGGTTCGGCGTCCTTTTTTAAACGTGCTAGCGTAATGTGTGGAATCGGATCTTTAAATTGGGTGGTAATGGTCATGTATTCTTTCACACGCAAATACACATTTTCGGAAAGATTCGTGAAAGCTGCTGTCTTTTGAAAACGTGCCCAGAACATCGAAGGATTATTTTTCCCGCCTCTGAATTCAAATCGGTCAAACTGTAAAGTGAAAGGATCCAACTCTGCGAATAGTGCCTTTGTTCCCTGTGCTATGATCGGAATATTCTTTTCTTCCACTTCGCCAATGAAGAAAAGTGTGATGTGGAGATTGGAAACGGGAGTCCACCTGAATCCGGGCAAATGAACATATTTAGTGCATTGATTTTTTAGTTCTTCGCGAAGTTTTTCGGGCACCGGAAAAGCGAGGAAAATTCGGAACATCAATCCTGAGATTTATCGAAAACCGGTGGATTCCGGTGCATTGTGCTTTCACTTACTACAGGGATACATGCCATGAATCTGCATTGGGCAGGTCAGGCACTACAACCCGAGCAACGTCTGGACCGGGTCCTTTCCGCTGAAGAGCATCTTCACCGGTTCTTCGAGCATCTGCTTTACCCTGACAAGAAAACCTACGGATTCGCGGCCATCAATGATGCGATGGTCGTACGAAAGTGCGATGTACATAATGGGCCGGATCTCAACTTTACCGTCAATTGCAACCGGACGTTCCACGATATTGTGCATGCCGAGAATCGCACTCTGAGGCGGATTGATGATCGGGGTTGAGAGCATCGATCCAAAGACTCCGCCATTCGTGATCGTGAAGGTACCACCCGTCATTTCCTCCAGAGTAATTTTCCCGTCGCGCGCCCTGCCGGCAAGATCCATCACCTTTGCCTCAATCTGAGCCAGGCTCAACGTTTCAGCATTGCGAATCACGGGAACCATGAGTCCTTTGGGAGCACTCACTGCAATTCCGATATCGCAATATTCGTGATGTACCAGATCCGCACCGTCGATACGGGCATTGACAGCAGGAAAAGCCTGCAAAGCTTCGCATACTGCTTTTGTAAAGAAGGACATGAATCCAAGATTCACACCATGCATTTCCTTAAATTTATCTTTGTATTGCTTCCGGATATCCATAATCGGCCGCATGTCCACTTCGTTGAAGGTAGTGAGCATCGCAGTCTCCTGTTTGACAGCAACCAGCCGCTCTGCAACTTTTTTCCGTAGCATGGTCATTTTCTCACGGCGCTCATTCCGCGTTCCTTGCCAGCCTTGGGCCGGGTTTGGTACACCTGCTGCCAGAGCACGCGTGCCCGCATCCAGTACATCGCCTTTAGTAATTCGTCCGCCTTTTCCGCTTGCAGTAATTTGTGACGGAGCAAGTCCCTTTTCTTTCATCAGCTTCTCCGCAGACGGCGAAGGAATACCCGCAGCATAAGCAGGAGATGGAGCTTCTTTCGTTGCCACCGGCGGGGGTATTTTCGCAGCCTGTTTTTCATTGACGGCAGTGGGCCCCGGTTCCGCCTTGACAGTGGGCTGCACAGCATCCGTGTCAATGAGACAAACTGCCGTTCCAACAGCAACAGTGTCACCTTCCTTTGCAAGAATTTTTATCGTCCCGGAAGCTTCCGCATTCAATGTTAATGTTGCTTTGTCGGAATCGATCTCACAAATCTCATCGTCTTTTTCAACATAAGCTCCGTCCTTACAAATCCAGCGGGCAATTTGAACTTCAGTGATGGATTCACCGGGGCTGGGGACTTTCATTTCCACTTTCGACATATGCGTATTTATTTCTTTGCACCCCGGTACCTTTGCGGGAAATAGTTTCCGAAAAAGCACCGTGAGCGCAGCGGATTATTGACTGATGACAACTTTATCAAAGACTTTATTCAGAAGTTCTTTTTGTTCCCGTTCGTGAGTTTTGTGTGATCCGGTAGCAGGGCTGGCACTCTCTGATCTTGCAATCACTTTGAAAGGAATATCGCGACACGTACGCAGGAGGAATGACCATGCACCCATATTCACCGGTTCTTCCTGTAACCAGATCCATTCCGTTGCCTTCTTGTATTTGACTTTTAACGCCTGCAATTGCTGAACCGGTAACGGATACAACTGTTCCATGCGGACCAGGGCCAGGTCATTCACCTGATCTTTTTCTTTCCGTTCAAGCAATTCATAATAGATTTTACCGGAACATACAACCACCCTGTTCACGAGTTTCGGATCTGCTGTACTGTCATCGATTATTTCCCGGAAGCCACCGGAAGCCATGTCGTGAAATGTCGAAATGCAGCGGGGGTGCCGGAGAAGGCTCTTCGGGGAAAAAATGACCAGGGGCTTACGAAACGGCCGCTTCAGCTGTCTGCGCAGTACATGGAAAAAATTTGCCGGCGTCGTGCAATTGACCACCTGTATGTTCTGTTCAGCACAAAGATTCAGAAAATGTTCCAGACGTGCACTGGAGTGCTCGGCACCCTGACCTTCGTAACCATGCGGAAGAAGTAAAACAATTCCGTTCATCCGGTTCCATTTGTCTTCGGCACTGCTGATGTACTGATCAATCACAATCTGTGCACCGTTCATGAAATCCCCGAACTGAGCTTCCCAGATCACGAGCGAATTGGGCGATGACATTGCATAACCGTATTCAAAACCAAGGACGGCATATTCAGACAACAGGGAGTTGTATATCGAAAACGGAGCCTGCGTTGCAGCAACATGAGACAATGGAGTATATTGTTCTTCCGAATCCTCAACACGCACCACAGCATGGCGGTGAGAAAATGTGCCCCGTTCAACATCCTGACCACTGAAACGAACCGGGAAGCCTTCTTTCAACAAGGTTCCATACGCAAGCAATTCTCCCATCGCCCAATCGGCCTTTCCTTCAGCAACCATTTTTCTCCTGTCATCAAACAGGCGGACGGTTTTACTGAAGAATTTCTTGTCGGCAGGCAGGGCTGAAATTTTATTTCCGATTTCAACAAGAATTTTTTGATCCACTCCCGTCTCGGGAGATGCATGGAAGTCCGAATCATTGGAAATGCGCAATCCTTTCCAGCGGCCTTCCAGGTAGGGCGATACTTTCTTTTTGCTTTTCTCCTGGCGGGCAGTGTCCAGGCTCTTTTGCAACAAAGCCTTGAATTCTTTTTCCAGTTCCCGTGCAAGATTTGCTTCT
>DAORHY010000309.1:0-4511 GCA_035438225.1 Bacteroidia bacterium | reverse complement strand
ATGATTACAAAGTGGACATGCTTGCGATCAAACAGAACCTGGCGCAGGGTGCACCGGTGGTTGTCGGTATGATGATCGGAGGAAGTTTCATGAAGGACATGATGGGCCAGGAGGTCTGGTTTCCTACCCGTGAAGATTACAGCATGTCCGGATTCGGTGGACATTGTATGTGCGTGATTGGGTATGATGATTACCTGGAAGGTGGTTCCTTCCAGATCATGAACAGTTGGGGACCAAATTGGGGAAAAAACGGAATCGGATGGGTGCGCTACAAGGATTTCGACTTCTTTACCAAAGAAGCATACGGTTTGTATCCCATGGGCAGCGGAAAACAATTTTCGGTGACCGGATTCGAGATGACTATCGGTCTCATCGAGAATGAAACACAAAAAAATATTTCACTTAAAGCGTTGCAAAACGGAGTGTTTGAAACGGTTCAACCGATCAGGAAAGGAACAAAATTCAAAATCGAAGCAACGAATTCGATTGAATGTTATACATATGTATTCGGCCAGGAAACGGATGGTTCTTCCTATGTACTTTTCCCTTATACCCCAAAACATTCTCCTTACTGTGGGATTACCGGAACGCGGCTATTTCCAAAGGATTATTCTTTGTTACCAGATAGTATCGGAAACAAAGACTTCATGGCGGTTATTGTAACAAAGAAACCTATCGACTACAGTGCTCTTAATGATCAGATAAACAAGAGCAGGGAAAATACTTTTTCCGCAAAAATCCACGAAGCACTGGCGGGACAGGAAATTCAAAATGCTCAATTTTCAAATCAAAATGGTTTTGTTCATTTTGCTTCTGAAAACAACAATGAAAATGCATTGGCGGTCATCATTCAAATCAGCAAGATTGATTGAAAAGTGATTCCAGGACTTCATCCGGCTGTTTGCACTGAGGATATCCGGTCAATCATGAAACCGAACATAAAATCCGAAATCATCATCAATGCACCAATAACTTTTCCTTAAATACCTTTTTAAACTTTTCAACTTTCGGGGCCACTACGAACCGGCAATACGACTGATCTCCGTTTTGATTAAAATAATTCTGATGATAATCTTCTGCTTTGTAAAAAGTGGTGATTGGAGAAATTTCGGTCACTACCGGCTTATCGTATGCACCGGATGCATTTAGTTTTTGCTTGTACGCTTCCGCGAGTTGATGCTGATTCTCATTGTGATAAAATATCACGGAGCGATATTGTGTGCCGATATCATTTCCCTGGCGATTCAGTTGTGTAGGATCATGTGAGGTCCAGAATGCTTCCAGCAATTCGTCGTAACTGATTTTGGAAGTGTCAAAAGTGACCTGGATTACTTCGGCATGACCAGTCAGGCCGGTGCAGACCTCTTTATACCCCGGATTTTTAACAGATCCACCCGCATAACCGGATTGAACTCCGGTCACTCCATCGAGTAATTGAAATTGGGCTTCCGTACACCAAAAACATCCGCCTCCAAAAGTGGCGGTATCAATCTGAGCAGTGTTATTCATGTGTGGCATCGGTTCGGATATTTGTTTTTTGGTTTGTGATTGTGAACATCCCGGCAATGTTAAAAGCAGGACTATAGTCAAACAGCTAAGAGATGAAATTTTCATAAATGTTTTTCTCAAAGATACGTGACAGAGAATGTACCGGATTGTTACTTTGCATACAATAACAAATATTAACGTAAAGTGTTCAATTAAAATTCATGCTGGCACAGGGTTCATGCATTTTCCAGTGCCTGTGCAAGCGAGCCAAAAAAACCGACAAAAATTCCAGCTCCATCTTCCGACAAATTTCCTTTGAACGCCAAACCAAAAAGGTCTTCCTCAGGGCCATAGATCAGCAGATGTCCTTCTCCCGGACTTTCGGGAATTAAATCACCAACAACCCAGTAGGTTTCGAAATCCCGGGTACTTTCAATCAGAAAACTGGCAGTGTAGGGCTCCACAAGATATTCATCTATCGTATCCTGAAATTGCTCCGGGAAAGAATAACTGTAGCGGTCTTCAAGTTCCGCAGCCACTATTTTCTGAATTTTTTGCTGATCCATTTTTTGAAATACTTCCAGAGAAAAAACGACCTGTATTATTTAGTGATGGTAAATGTCCCGGAGGCCAGAATACTTCCCGGAACATCGGCTTTTGTCACCACAATTTTATAATTCCCTTCGTTGAAAAAGTTGATTGCGGTCAATGCATACGTTGCGGTCCTCTTCACTTTCAGCTCCCGGTCATCGATCCATTCCTCTTTGTCACTGTCAGTTTTGTATGCTGTAAATTTCAATCTGAATTCTTCTGGCAAGGAGTCGGAGGGAGTCATGTCAGCATAAAACAACACCTGCGTGCCTTTGTCCGGAAGAATTGTAAAGATTTCTTTCGCAGCAGCCGGCTTGGGTTTACCGTAACCGAATTTACTGGATGCTGCCAGATTATCAGTGATGGTTAATTTTGTTACCGTTTGGGCGAAAAGACCGGAAGCGAGTAACAAAGAAGTAAATAACAGAAGGACTCTCATTGACCGAAATTAGTTATTGGATACCCTGAGTCCATCAGGGATTTTGTGGCACTTCCACAGAAATACAAGTTTAAGCCATTTTTCCTTTCAAGGCAAGGCAGGAATGATTCAAAAAAACTGCGGCGCTGCCATCCAAAAGCTTTGTTGTTTCAGGGGCGGTTTCTGAAAATACATACTCAAACCCGAATTTTAACAGCAAATCACTTAATTCCTCCTTGGTATAAAGCGTAAATTGATCGTCAACAAACGGTAATTTTTTCATTGAACTCTTGTCCCGGAATCCAAGACAAAGCCTGCCTCCGGGCTTCAGCAACCGGTAAAGTTTCCGGATATATTGTTCTGCCGGATTCAGAAAATAGATCACATTGATTCCGAAAATCAAATCATAACTTTCCTTTGGAAGTTCTGAAGTTAAAATGTCACCTCTTAAAAATCCGGACCTTCCTTCCCGCACACGCTCACCATTCCTCTGAAGGCAAGCTGCGTGCATTTCGGCACTCAATTCAATCCCCGTATAATAAATGTCATTCTCCCTCCTGAAAAATTCCGAAACAAAGCTTCCGTTACCCGGCCCGATTTCGAGAATGTGCTCACCTTCGGAAAGATGACACTGTTCAAGGCTTAATTGATAAAGATCTTTGTTGATGCGCTCCATGAACAGACCAACTTCACTGGCATATTGTCCCCAAGGTGAGCGGAGTTGATTTGACAACTCTTTGTGATCAGGCAGATTCACTGTATGCTTTTTTTAATAAAATTATGCCGGTGAGTCCGGCGATGAATGAAGAAGCAAGAATGATAACCTTTGCGTTAAGAATGTATTCGGGTTCGGAGAATGCCAAAAGTGAAATGAAGATTGACATTGTGAAACCTATCCCGCCAAGAAATCCCATCCCGAGTACCTGTTTCATCGTCACTCCTTCTGGTAATTTACCAATCCGGAAGCGTAACGCCAGGCTGATAAATAAAATGATACCAACCGGCTTCCCGACCACAAGACCCATGCCTATTCCCAGAATTTCCGGAGAGAATACCTCGTCCATAAATCCTGAACTCAGAATGATTGCTGTGTTTGCCAATGCAAACAGAGGCATGATGATGAAATTTACCGGTGAATGCAAAGTATGTTCGAGTCTGAGTAATGGTGAATTCTTTTCTTTTTTACTGAAAGGAATAGTCATCGCCAGCAAAACACCGGCTATGGCAGAATGAACACCGGAACAATACATAAAATACCACAGCAGTAAACCGGGTAGGAGATAGAGGAGGAGCGACCGTACTCCGGCAAGGTTTAAAATGATCAGTAGCACCATGACAGCTCCGGAAAGGACTAAATAAAGCACTGAAATTCCGGACGAATAAAACAGGGCGATGACAACAACTGCACCCAGGTCATCCGCTACTGCCAGTGCAGTGAGGAGCATTTTTAATGAATCCGGAACCCGTTTGCCAAGGAGTGAAAGGGCGCCAATGGCAAATGCAATATCCGTTGCCATTGGAATGCCCCAACCGGATGCCGTTGGGGTGTTGTAATTGAATGCGGTATAAATTAAAGCAGGAATTATCATTCCACCGAAAGCTGCTGCAACAGGTATGGCTGCTTTTTTGATACTGGAAAGTTCTCCGGCAACTGCCTCCCTTTTTATTTCCAATCCTACAAGCAGAAAGAAAATAGCCATCAGTCCGTCATTGATGAAATGCTCAATACTCATCCCGGCAGTTGAACCATTCAGCAAAGAACCAAAATGAAATTGCCAGAATTTCAGGTAGCTTTCCGAAAAAATACTGTTTGCTAAAGACAGTGACAGTACAGTACAAAGGATGAGCAATACACCGGAAAATTTCTGGCTTTGAATAAATTCACGTAAGGCAGCGGTAATTGATAGTTTCATAATAATTCAACCCTGCTTTTGACAAACAAGCAATTCTTTTTCTGGAAAACAAGATATGAAATTCGTTGTACTGTATAGAATGAGAGCGAAGGAATTAACGG
>DAORHY010000308.1:0-4520 GCA_035438225.1 Bacteroidia bacterium | reverse complement strand
TATTTCTTATCCATCTTCGTCACCTTGAACTCGGTTCGCCGGTTCGCCTGGTGCTGTTCTTCGCTGCATTCCACTCCATTGCTGCAACCGTTCACCAATTGCGTCTCTCCATAGCCTTTGGCTACCAGACGCTCCTGGGCGATCCCGTGTGTCACCAGGTAGTGCACCACCGACTCGGCTCGCTTCTGGGACAAGGTAATATTGTACGCATCGTCCGCGCGTGAATCCGTATGCGAACTCAGCTCGATGGAGATTTCAGGGTTGTCCTTCATGATCCCCACCAGCTTGTCCAGCCCGTTGGCTGCATCCGGACGGATATTGTACTTGTCCAGATCGTAATAGATGTTCTCCAGCACGATCGGTTTGTTCACAACGATCTGCTCCATCTCCAGTTTCAGCTTCACAAACATGCTCTCGCTGCGCTTCTTCCCTACCGTACTTACCGGTTCCGTATTGGTAAAGTAGCTGTCCCGGCTTCCCACAACCACATACTCCGTCTCCGGGTTCAGCTTAAAGAAAAATTTTCCGTCGGCTCCCGTGGTCACCATTTCCTTCAGTCCGCTCTTTTTGTTGGTCAGTTCCACCACTACTCCGGCCAGTGGCTCCTGGCTCGATTTCTCCACAGCGATCCCTTCCAGACTAAAACGCAGATCATTCACTACAAAGGAATAGATATTATCCTGCATCGTATTCTGAACATTCCGGTTGCTCGATACCAGACCTGCCGTTCCGCTGTCGTTTAAGGCGATGCCAAAGTCATCGTAGCTGGTGTTCAGCGGGTAACCCATATTCTGCGGACGGCTCCACACTCCCTTGTTCTGTACACTGCTGAAAACATCCAGCCCGCCCATTCCATAATGGCCCTCCGAGCTGAAGTACAGCACCGAATCCTGCCAGATCATCGGGAACAGTTCATTGTACGGACTGTTCACCGCTGCGCCCAGGTTTTCCGGTTTGCCCCACTGCCCGTTTTCTTTTTTGCTGCGGTAGACATCCGTGCCGCCCTGACCGCCGGGCATGTCACTCACAAAATAGAGCGTGTTCCCGTCTTTGCTCAGCGAAGGGTGACCCGTGCTGTAGTCGATACTGTTGTATGCAAAATCACTCACTGACCGGAACGTGCTGTCCTTCCCAATCCCCTGGCAGAGTTTTAAGATCACCACATCATCATCCGATTTCTTTACTTTCTTCTTCACATACGTATTCCGTGTGAAGTACACCGTATCCCCTTTCCCCGTAAAACTCGCCGGCCCTTCGTGGTAGATGCCGTTCACTTCTCCTTTGAGAAGCACCGGACTCCCGTAGCCTCCCTTTCCATCCCCTTTGGCATAATACAAATCCAAAAACGGACGACCCGTCCATTCGTAGGTTTTCGTGCTCCCTTTCCCCGGCGTCCGGTCGCTCACAAAGACAATCCCGTCCTTGTACCATACCGGAGAAAAATTACTCTGACCCGTATTGATCCCACTCTTTTCTATCGTGTAACGGGCGCTGTCCGTCTGCCACCGTGCAATGCTGTCGCAACTGCTGCGCAGCTTCTTTGCGCTTTCATCCAGTGGCTGGCTCCCCAGGTACTGATCAAAATAATTCTTCGCCTGTTCATACTTCCCGCTCCGCATCAGCAACTGCGCATACCGCAGGCGGTGAACCGGCTGAACTTCCTTCAGCTCCATCACCTTCCCATAGGCCTCTTCCGCTTTCCCAAGATTGTTGCTCAGGCGGTAACACTCCGCCAGCTTGATCTGACCTTCCGGAAAATTCTTCTTCCCCAACGCCTTCTGGTATTCTCCGATTGCACTGCTGTAGGCCAGATCCCGGTACATCCGGTTGCCCTGGCGCAAATGATAACTTGCACAGCTGCCCAACAGCAGTACGACTGCCATGCTTGCTGCTATCCTCGAAAAATTTCTGATCATGATCTATGTGAGTTCCGGGTTCCGCTACGCGGCATCCGGGTTGGTTAGTCTGTTAGTGTGTTAGTGGCTATTGGTTATTGAGCTATTGAGTTATTGGCTTTTGAAAAACATCCCCCGTCACTCATCCCCTCTCCTAAAAATACCGCGGCGTCTTGATCTTCAGAATATCATAACCAAAGTCGTAACCGATCATGATCTCGTGGGAACCGCTGCTGTAATCTTTTATGTCCGTAAACGTAAAATCATAACTGTAGCCCAGACGCAGCTTCCGGCTCAGCTGTAGTTCCAGCAGCGCGACAAAGCTGTCGCCGGTTCTGTAGCTCCCCCCGATCCAGATCGTATTGGCTAGTAGCACATTCAGATTGAAGTCCGCTTCCACCGGTGCATTCTGAACATACTTCACCAGCACACTCGGCTTCAGCACCACATCCGGATGCACCGGAAGCGCCACCCCTACCGTCCCGAAGTAATGGCGAACCTGGTGCGGAATCACCTCGCCGCTGCTCACATCCACACTCAGGCTCTTGCTCGGATCGTAACTGATAATCGTCGGAACCGACAAGCCTGCATAAAAACGGTTGCTGTACAAATACGCCCCCGCGCCAACATTCGGTAAAAACTTCGACACCTGGTCCCCCGCAAAGGCCGGATCACCCGTATCCCAGTACTTCAGATCGCTGTTCCGGTAACTGTAATAGCCGCCCCCCGCCCGAAGACCTACCGACAACTTCAAACGCTCCCCTACCTTCAGGTGGTAAGCCGCATTCAAATACGCATCCGTCCGGTCCGTCACCGCGATCTTATCGTGGCTCAGCAAAACGCCCCAGCCAAAATTCGTCAACCCCAAAGGACCGTGCAACGAGGCTACCTGAGTCTCCGGTGCTCCCTTGAAATCAACCCACTGTTTCCGGTACAACAACGTCGCCATCATGTACTCCTTGCTCCCAGAATACGCCGGATTCAACAGCAAATGATTGAACATGTACTGGCTTACCAAAATGTCCTGCTGCGCCTGACTCACTAAACCCGTCAGCAGAAATACAAGTGTCATTAGTTTTTTCATCGGTTCGGTAATATAATTTCTTTGGAGTAATTGATCTCTGGAGAAAAATCTGTTTATTCTTTTACAAGATTTTGGATTGGAAATGGTTTGAACTCAGGATTTATTTTGCAACATATCTTCTCAAATCCACATAGGTATTCTTCCGGAGATCAGAATTTTTAATCTTGAGCACTACAAAATAAGTTCCTTCCGGCAGATCTTCACCACTGTTATTCTGTCCTCTCCAATCTGTATTCACATAATTTTCTTTCGAGTATACTTCATTTCCCCAGCGGTTGAATACACGGAATGTGTTGTTTGGATATCCTTCGATTCCTTTGATTTCATATCCGTCATTGTAAGTATCACCATTCGGAGAAAAACCGGAAGGTAAATCAAGGTCACATTCATTATCATAGTCAACAGACACAGTATCGGAGGCGGCACAAGTTCCGTTTGTCACCTGCCAGAGAAATACTGTCTGGCCCGGCTGCAGAGCCTGTATGTCAGTCGTATCATTATTTGGGTTGACAATTGTTCCCTGACCCGGTGCCTGAATTGTCCAGTTACCCTGTCCGTAAGTAAGACCAACTGCAATCAATTGTCCGTGATTGATGCAGAGTTCCTGGTATGTGCCGGCGTCAGAGGAAACCGGCTGATCAGCGGTGACAATTCTGCTGTCCGTTCCGGTGCAGGCTCCGTTTGTAATCAACCAGGTGAGGGTATCCGTTCCATAATCCAGCAAATTAACAAGCGCATTTGAAAGTGTCGGATCATTGAATGCAGAATTTCCGGTTGAAGACCAGATCCCGTTGAAGCCGGAATAGGAAGTGCCATTCAGCTGAATCTGCGCCAGTCCGCAGAATGCAGTATCAGTACCGGCATCTGCAATGTATGTTGTGTAATTAAATACAGTAACATTATCTGATGCAGTACATCCATTTGCATCCGTCACTGTCCATGTAAGAAGGTTAAATCCGGGAGAGAAATTCCCGGCTACCGTTGTCGGATCAGAAGTGTTTACAAAAGTAATTCCGGTTGAGGAACTCCAGACACCGGACTGGCCGGAAAGCAAAGCGGCATTCAACTGAAAGTTTGATCCCGAACACATTGCAGTATCAGCGCCTGCGATAGCAATAACCGGAGAAGGCTGGTTTAGGTTAACCGTTTGTTGCGTTGTACAATTTTTTTGATCTGTAATCTTCACGACATAAGTACCTGCATCGACATTGGAAATGTCCT
The DNA here is from genome assembly GCA_035438225.1 of Bacteroidia bacterium. Classification (GTDB taxonomy): domain Bacteria; phylum Bacteroidota; class Bacteroidia; order AKYH767-A; family 2013-40CM-41-45; genus JADKJP01. The sequence continues at coordinate 320 of DAORHY010000308.1, read as the reverse complement.
GAGTTGTAGCCCCTCCGGGGTTCCAGGCGTAATTGAACGAACCAACACCACCGGAAACAGAAATATCAATCGAGCCATTGTTTCCCCCATAGCACGTAGGTTCAATCGTTGCGTTCACTGTGACAGCAATCTGAGGTGGTGAATCGATTTGTACATTGACAAAGGTGGAACAGGCAGCCGCATCAATCACATACAGGCTGTAGGACCCCGCAACAAGATTGGTCGCTGTGGATGAAGTACCGCCATACGGCGACCATGAATAAGGAGTAGCGCACCGAGGATATCGAGATCGTTGGGGTGTCGCTTGTTGGCGCTGCGCA
>DAORHY010000307.1:0-4529 GCA_035438225.1 Bacteroidia bacterium | reverse complement strand
TACCCGGCCCAGGTACATCGGAGGAGTTGTGTTCACCCGGATTACCACATCGCATGTACTGAGATTCTGGTGTTCTGAAAGCGGTCCCACTTCAGCGCTTGGAAGCAACATTACATTATGGTTGATTTTCTTTTTGATCAGAACTTTATTTATCAGACGAAAGAAAAGATCTCCGTCATAATCCGCACTCAGGGGATGGTCCGGCTCGATATCAAAATAAGCTTTCAGGTAAAGCGGGTTACGCAATAAATAATACAATTCATTCACAATAACTTTCGGATTCGTTTCTTTTTCATAGTGATCCTCAAAGTAATCCATGATGAATCCGATGTTTGTCAGATTCGGATCGTACCCCGCCAGGTAGGAGCTGGCTTTTGTTCTGATTTCCTCCAGCCACATACCGGATTTTTGATACCGGATTTCCGGCGCTGTACGGTGCTCGTAAGTCCAGAGAATATCTTCGGATTTATTCCGCATTGTATCCGTCAATGTGTAGATCGTTTCTTTTTCTTCGGATGTTGAAGTGAAGTCCGGGGCACCGTTGTAAACTTTACTTTTGAATTTATCGCCTTTCGGGAGGCGAAATTGTATCGTTCTGGACATGACCGGGTATTCGCCTTCGAACAGGAAATTATCATAGATGTCCGGAGGATAAACATCTTTGTATTCCTGTCGGCCTGCAGAGTAAAAATCCAGGATATCACCCACTTCCAGGTCCGGTACCGCAAATTTCATTTCTTTTTTGCTGTCGGAATCTGCTTTTACTGCCTTGCTGAGGTCCACTTCCTTTTCTTTTCCATCCGGCTTAATGATTTTTACCCCGATGAAAAAATAGCTGTTTGCTTTACCGAAAAGATTGGTATTGACATGTTTTTCATTGAAGGAAAGTTCTGAGAATTCCTTCACGGCAACCTTATCCAGCAATTTGATGCGTTGATGCGTATATACTTTTTCGACTTTGGATTTGATCAGTTCGTAGTCAAGCCGGGTGGCGATGATGACAGCAGATTCGTTCTCCCATTTTTTGGGAATCGATGTAACTTTAAATTCCGGCTGGGTGTTGTTCCAGATTTCTGCTTTGATTTTTTTTTCTTCATCCGAGTCGGCTTTCAGGGTAAGAAAAAGAGCCGGCAGGAATACTACTGTACAAAAAATACGTTTCAGCATGGTTTATTTTTTTTTGAGGACAATTTGGTTTTCGTAAGCTTTGTTTAATTTTTTAATGGCATTGTTCCAGTTTTCAAAATGACTTTTTTCTATCATCCCTGTATTCACGGAAATTTCTTTTTTGTAAATTACTTTGTTGCCGGATTTGGAATAGGTAATGTTAAATGTGAAATCGGGTTCGGTGATTGCCAGGTTTTCAGGTATGGATGAAACGGCATAACCTGCCGGTGTTTCAATTTCCATATTCAGTGTTTTGTAGATTTTTTCTCCAAAATCCACATCCACGCGCCGGTCATCTTTGATCAGTGTGTTTTTAAAATCTTTTTCAGGATCCGGATCAATGTACAATTCGTTCTCAAAAGAGCTCAGTGAATTTGCTATCGAGAAGGAGAAGTCAATATCCAGCGGGCCGCTGCGTTCAGTCAGATCACCGGTTTTAATTTCACGGATTTTAAAATCAGATTTTTTGTTATTAATGGTCGCTTCGAGGTACTCTTGTTTTTTGTCGTTTTGAGTATGTGTGTAACGAGTAACAAAATCTTTCCGTGGTTCACCATGCAGAGTTACTTTGCCTGTCCCTTCAAATAATTCCCCGTTGATTCTGGCTGTGTAGGAGTGCTGTTCCAGATTTCGGGATTTGTCAAATACCGGAACTTTATCAAGGATGTACTGATCTCCGTTCTCGATCATCACCTGCCGGTTCTGGATACGTTCGGCATAATCTCCGATTGAAATATTGTCTTCAGTAGCATCCAGGAAATACTTCTTTCCACCAAGCAACACAGTGCAGATCATGTGATTGTCAACAGCCAGGGATGGAATACTGTAATCGTAGAGGATCTGCCGGGTGCCGATCCAGGTGAGCCGTGCATCGTATCCCGCAACTTTCAGCATCTCCTTTGTCAGGTTAGCCATGCCTTTGCAATCGCCGTATTTTTTTTCAAAAACATTCTGTGCATCATCCGGTTTGAAGCCGGCAATCCCGTCTTCGTATGCGATGTAACGAATGTTGTCCTGAACCCAATAGAAAATGGATTTAATTTTATCCTCATCGGTCTTTTTGTCTTTTATCAGACTGCTTACAACGGATTGGAAAATTTCAGGCCGGGTATTCAGTTTGAGAATCAGGCTGTGGTACCATGCATAAAGATCGTCAACAGATGCCAGCAGGTTTTGTGTTTTTGTTCCGGACCTGATTCCCTTCACCAGGATCAGTACATGCGGTGCATGGTGCTGCAAACCGGGTTTGTAGCCGACATCCTGGATCGGGTCAAGGTTGTTTACCGTGAAAGTGACCACACGGTTGCCGCCGATAGTTGATTCCGATTTGTTGATTGAATAGCCGGGAAAATTAAATTCTTTCAGTTCCACTTCAATGGAAAGAGGAATGGTAAAAACAACCTTGCGGTTCACGATCGGGTAGGATTCCTGGAAATAAAAGGAGGGTTCGTATTTGGAATCATTTACTGATTTTGTAGTATTCATGGTCCAGACTTCCCCAAGTTCTTTCAGGTTGAGCATTTGTGAACAGAATTTGCTGTCGTCATAGAAAAAACCTTCATTGGTATAGGTGCCACAATATTTGTCGCGGTCCGAGACTTCTCCTTTCATTGAACTGCTACCGTTGAATTTTACAACTTCTGAATTACTGTCGTAAACAATGCTTTTGACAATTTTCGAGTTGAAGCGGAGTGAAAGGTATTTTTCAGTTGTCTTTTCCAGAATTTTTACCAAAGGCCGGTTCGGGTCTTTTGAAAATTCATAATTGATATCGGAATTCAGTATCGCAACCGGTGAATCTTTGTACTTTGCCTGGAGCTCTGCTGCGAGTTTGGAGTTGTCTTCTGCCAGGACTGTATTGAAGAAAAAAATGAGCAGAAATAAAGAAGAGTACTTCATAATTATTTTTTACAATTATAACAAAAAGAGGATCACCCGCTGTGAAAAAGCAATCCTGGTGGATTGATTTACAACCCGATATTGCTCGTCCAGCAGCTGGAAAATGAACGGAGGGGCAATGCCGACCCTGAATTCCAATCAGCCGCTTACCGGGATAGTCTTATTCTGTGAAAAGGCGGGATTTTGCCAACAGAATTATGCTAGAAAAATTGTGTGCATCTTTGTTGTGAAGGTCTATGAACACCCATCCCCGTGATATACTCAATTTGTTGTCAAAACTCAGTTTTCGCAGACTTGTGAATGCCGTGCTTGTGCTGACCAGCTACTATTGGTCCCGGATGACCGGAAAGTCCTGGCATCCGGCATTGCCCATCAGCATCTCCATCGAGCCGACCACTTCCTGCAATTTGCGATGCCCTGAATGCCCGAGCGGATTGCGATCCTTTACAAGGCCAACCGGCATGTTGCGGCCCGAATTCTTCCGGCAGGTCATCGATGATATTCATGAGAAAATTCTGTACCTCACTTTTTATTTCCAGGGTGAGCCTTTTCTGAATCCCGCTTTTCTGGACATGGTTCAGTATGCATCAAAGAAAAAGATGTACACCGCAACATCAACCAATGCACATTACCTGGATGATGAAACAGCAAAACATACGGTAGAATCAGGACTGGATCGCCTCATTATTTCAGTGGATGGCACTACGCAGGAAACCTATGAACAGTACAGGATAGGAGGGAAACTGGATACCGTTTTTGAGGGAGTAAAGAATATTGTGAAATGGAAAAAGAAGCTGAACAAAACGACTCCCTATGTTGTTTTTCAGTTCCTCGTTGTGAAACCTAACGAGCACCAAACCGAAGATGTGAAGCGGCTTGCCAGGGAAATTGGTGTGGATGGTGTAGCATTTAAGACAGCCCAGTTGTATGATTATAAAAATGGAAACACCCTCATTCCGGAAAATCAAAAGTATGCCCGGTACCGGAAGCTTGACGACGGCACTTACACATTAAAAAATAAATTGCTGAACCATTGCTGGAAGCTCTGGCATTCCTGTGTCATCACCTGGGACGGAAGTGTTGTTCCCTGCTGCTTCGACAAAGACGCAGCACATAAAATGGGGAGCCTGGATGACACTTCCTTTCGGGAAATCTGGGAAAACGAAGCGTACCAGGCTTTCCGGCGTTCCCTCATGAAAAGCAGGAAAGAAATCGACATCTGTAAAAACTGTTCGGAAGGCACAAGGGTCTGGGCTGATTGATACACTCCTTCCACTCGTCAAGACACAAGTTTCCATTATAAATCAGGATACCAGAACAATTTAAACCGTCATTAAATGAGGAAAATTCATTGAATATATTATCAATAAATTATATTTAATAGTTAATTAATTGAGTTGAATGTATAAAATGGTGATGTCTAATTCTTAGTTGAAAATTTTCCTAGTGGTTTCTTGCTGAGA
>DAORHY010000306.1:0-4537 GCA_035438225.1 Bacteroidia bacterium | reverse complement strand
CGATACTGCAGCGATACGTTGGTACAGTGCCGCTACAGGAGGCACACCGGTTGGTTCCGGAACTTCATTTACGACCCCGTCACTTTCACAGTCCACTACCTACTATGTTGAAGCAGGTTCATTGTGTCCAAGTGTGCGTGTCCCGGTACAGGCATTGGTGTATGCAATAGCAGCGACTCCGGTCACGGGTAACGTAAGCCGTTGTGGAACTGGCACCGTGGTACTGACGGCAGTTGACACAGCAGCTGTACGCTGGTACACTGCTGCATCCGGAGGAACTTTACTCTTTACAGGTCCTTCTTATACGACCCCTTCACTTAGCGTTTCCACGACCTATTATGCTGAGGCCGGCAGCATTTGCCCGAGCCCGCGTGTTGCAGCGACAGCGGTCATTCTTACGGTTACAGCAGCACCGGTAACGCAAAGCGCGAATCGGTGCGGTACGGGAACAGTGCAGCTGTCGGCAACGGATACCGCGGCGATTCGCTGGTACGATGCACCCCTGGGAGGCACCTTGCTGGGTACCGGAACTACCTTCACGACTCCTGTTATCAATCAAACGGTAACGTATTACGCAGAAGCCGGAAGTGTATGCCCGAGTGCACGGGTTCCGGCGCAGGCAATCGTCAATGCGATAACTGCTACGCCGGTTGCACCGGATGTGGCACGGTGCGGTCCCGGTACTATTCAACTGACAGCAACCGATACCGCGCTGGTACGTTGGTACGATGCAGCAACGGGAGGAAATCTGCTTGTTACCGGTACAGGATTCACCACACCCTCCCTCACGGTCACGACTACCTATTATGTTGAAGCAGGAACAGTTTGTCCCAGTCCGAGGATTCCGGTAAACGCTATTGTTTCGACCACACCAACGGATCCGGTGGTCACAGATGCATCGAGATGCGGTGATGGAACCGTGACCTTAACAGCAGTGTGTCCATTCCAGGTGAGCTGGTACGATGCTCCGGGTGGAAATTTACTGGGGACCGGTTTGACCTTTACAACTCCGGTGTTGAATCAAACGACAACCTATTATACACAATCCGGTACAGGTACCTGCCTGAGTACGGTGATTCCGGTGCAGGCGGTTGTGAATGCGATTACAGCAGACCCCACAATCACCGGAGCAAATCGTTGTGGTCCGGGAAGTGTGACTCTTGTGGCAATGGATACTGCTGCGGTTTACTGGTACGATGTACCTTCCGGAGGAACTGTTATCAGCACGGGACCTACATTTTTAACACCGGCATTAACACAGACAACAACATTTTATGTACAGGCCGGAACAGTATGTCCGAGCCAGTTATTCCCGGTGCAGGCTGTCATCAACGCTGTGTCTCCTGATCCGGTTGTGAGTGACACAATTCATTGCGGTGCAGGATCCCTTACACTAACCGCTGTCGATACTGCTCTGGTTTACTGGTACAATGCTGCCATCGGCGGATCTACGCTTGCAACAGGACCAACCTACACAACACCCGTATTAACGCAATCGACGACCTATTATGTTCAGGCTGGAGGAATTTGTCCAAGCCAGGTACTACCGGTAACCGTGTTTATTTCTGAGTTTGCATCTGATCCTGTTGTCACTCCGGGAAGCCACTGCGGTCCAGGCGTTATTACTTTGTCAGCAACAGATACGGCAACAATTTCATGGTATGATGCAGCCGGCGGAGGCAACCTGCTGGCAACAGGAAATGCGTTTACAACACCTGTACTTTCTGCCACCACCACTTATTATGCCATGGCGGGAACTGTGTGCCCGAGTGCGTTCGTTCCTGTGACAGCGGAGATACTCGTTGTACCTGTTGTCAATCTCGGCAATGACACAATTCTCACAACAGGATTTTCACTAGTGCTGGATGCGGGTGCAGGCTTCCCGGCTTATTTGTGGAATACAAGCGAAACAACAGCGTCGATTTCCGTGAATACGAGTGGAATTTACAATGTAACAGTGACTGCAAACAATGGTTGCACTGCAGGGGATACAATTCAGGTGACGATCACAACGACTGTTGAGGAAAATGAGAAAACGGATGCTGTTCTGGTATACCCCAACCCATCACACGAATTCAGTACGATCCGTTTGCCCAAAGCAGAAGGTGGTGTACAAATCAAAATCTATACTACCTCCGGACAGCTTGTTTATGGAGAAGAAATTCACCTGAGGCAGGAAAGTGTTCATGTTCTTCATTTTGAAAACTGGGCGAGAGGCGTTTATTTTATCGATGTACTGAGGAAAGAAAAAATGGAACGTATCCGGCTTGTTGTTCAGTAATGGCTTTTGAATGAAAACAAAAATCCGTCCGGATATTCCAGACGGATTTTTGTTGTGCTCTGTTTTCTGAAAAATATCAGCCAAATAAAAGTGCAAATACTTCTTCGACTTTAGAAACAGCATGCACCTTGATCTGCTTAAACCGGCTTTTGTCCAGGCCTTTCAGATTGTATTTACTGATCACGATTTGCTCAAAACCCATTTTTTCAGCTTCACTGATCCGGCTTTCCACGCGGGTGACAGGCCGGATTTCGCCGCTCAGGCCAACTTCAGCTGCAAAAGCAATTTTTTGTGAGATGGCGATATCTTCATTGGAAGAGAGGATCGCACAGATGACGGCGAGATCAATACCGGGATCTTCGACTTTTATTCCGCCGGCAATGTTGAGGAAAACATCTTTCGCTCCCAACCGGAATCCGCATCTTTTTTCCAGAACTGCAAGCAGCATGCTCAATCGTCTCAGGTCGAATCCTGTTGAAGAACGTTGCGGGGTCCCGTAAACTGCGGAACTCACCAATGCCTGTGTTTCAATGAGCAGGGGACGAATTCCTTCCATGGTTGCTGCAATGGCAACGCCACTCAGCGCTTCTTCCCGTTGAGCAATGAGCACCTCAGACGGGTTGCTGACTTCCCGCAATCCGGCTCCCTGCATTTCATAGATTCCCAGTTCAGCAGTAGATCCGAAGCGGTTTTTAATGGCCCTGAGGATGCGGTACACATGGTGGCGGTCTCCTTCGAACTGCAGCACAGTATCCACCATGTGTTCCAGAATTTTGGGTCCTGCAATCATGCCATCCTTGGTGATATGCCCAATCAGTAAAACGGGAGTCGAACTTTCTTTCGCATAACGCAAAAGTTCAGAAGTACATTCCCGGATTTGTGAAACACTACCGGGGGATGATTCAATTTTATTGCTGAAAATAGTCTGTATGGAATCCACGATCAATACGGCAGGGTTGATTTCTGCAATCTGGTGAAAGACATTCTCCAATGCTGTTTCAGTGAGAATGAAAAAGCCATCGTTTTTCATCTTTAACCGCTCCGCACGCATTTTAATTTGCTGTTCACTTTCTTCACCGCTCACATAAAGCACAGTTTTATTTTTGAATTGCAGCGCCAGTTGAAGCAAGAGGGTTGATTTTCCGATTCCGGGTTCTCCGCCCATTAAAACCAGGGATCCCGGTACCATTCCACCACCGAGAACGCGATGCAGTTCTTTGTCCGGAAGCGCGATCCTGTGTTCGTCGGAAATACTGATATCGTCCAGACGGTGAGGCTGAGCAGTGCGGGTCTTTTTCTCACCTGATTTTTTCCAACCTGCCGGTTCTTCGCTTTTTGAAACGACTTCTTCGACGTATGTATTCCACTGTCCGCAGGACGGACAGTTGCCGATCCACCTGGGCGACTGAACGCCGCAATTCTGACAATAAAAGGTTGTTTTTACTTTTGCCACAGATTCAAATTTTCATTGGTGAAAATAAAAAAAGCGATTACACGAACCGCGTTTCTTATAAGAACAATAAAATAAAATTCTGAAATGAATCTGCGTCCTGAAGCAAATCAGGAGTCATGCAGCACCATCTGCATACAGGCATCATGAAATGAGTGAAGATTTTTCAGATCAGGTACTGTAGAAAAGAGGAAGGCAACACTGAATCAGTTCCGTTTTTGAAAGTCAAGTTCCTTGATTCCTGTTGCACCGGAATGGTCATTGGCCATCACCAGGATTTCGTCATCGAGCAAAACCACCTCCCACACCGCAGTGTAATCAGTGAAATAATTCAATTCTTTGATTTTCAATTCAACTTCTGTCAGCGAAGTTTTAATTTCATACCTGCCTGTGTCGTAAGAAGCCGGCTCACGGAATAAGAACACATCACCGTCTTCGTTAAAAGTCCACACTTCAGCCGGCTTATCCATGGGAATGGCGATCCAGTTCCATGAACCTACGAGTTGTTTCCTGATTTTGCTTTCGGATTTAAACATTTCTGTCTTTTCACAAGACGTCATCGCCAGAAAAGCTGGAAAAAGGGCGAGGACCAGAAGTGAACGGCTGATTTTCATAGACTTCTTTTTGTAAAGATAATCTCTTTTTCTGATTTTCAACCATTTCCCAGCAATTATTTTCTTCCGGAACGGATCTTTTCTTCGATGGCGGAAGTCGAAAATCCGGGTAAAAAATCGATGGTTACAATCCTGCCTCCGGTTGATTTCACCAAACCGGCGCCTCCGATGTCTTCCGGTTTGTAGTCTCCG
>DAORHY010000305.1:0-4556 GCA_035438225.1 Bacteroidia bacterium | reverse complement strand
GATCTCCAGAGACATCCAGGTAATTATTTCCAACAGTTCCAATCAGCTTCCCGGACTCACCGGCATCAATGGAAACGGTAATTACACAGCCAGCGTATGTGCAGGCGATACACTTGTATTCATGCTTTCTAGTTTTGATCCGGATGCTACCGACAGCACATTCATCAATCTTCATTCACCCTCCGGTTTGACCGCTTCAACAATCTCAACCGGCACACAACAAGAATCCATAATTGTCACCCTTGTGACAGATACTACCATGATTAGCGCACAGCCTTATGTGTTTTACGCGAATGTGGTAGACAATGAATGCCCATACCGCGGGCAACAGCAATTCGCAATTGAAGTGTATGTGAATGCCTGCAGCCAGGATGTATGGCCGGGTGATGCGAATTCGGATCTCACCTGCAACCTGTATGATCTCCTTCCAATCGGTGTTGGCTATGGAACCAGCGGGCCTGTTCGGACAGGCGCTTCAACTGCGTGGACAGCACAACCCTCCACAAACTGGGGGCAAACTTTTGCAAGTGGCGTGGACTATAAACATGCAGACTGCAACGGAGACGGAATTGTAGACGCTAATGACACAACGGCAATCGGTATCAATTACGGCCAGACTCACCCCCTGCGTCTGGCCCCGATTCCGTTTGTGGATGCAGTGAACAATGCTTACCTCATTGCGAGCCGTGATTCAGCAGGACCAAACGATACGTTCTCCGTTCAGACAATTCTCGGAAGCAGCATGAACCCTGTCAGTGCGATTTATGGTATCGCTTACCGGATCGAATTCGAACCTTCCGTCGTTGACTCTGCTTTGTCCTCGTTTCAGTTTACCAATTCCAGTCTCGGAATTCCGGGTACTGATTTGCTGACCTTCGTCAGACCCAACTGGAGTGCAGGTTACATTGACGCTGCGGCTGTCAGAACGGATCATTCAAATGTAACAGTCGATTCAACAATATCCCTTTTCGATGTTGTCATTATCGATAATGTATCCGCACGCCTCACCTGCAATTTCAAACTCACAGGTGTGCGTGGAATTTTGCAGGATGGGACTCCTGTGAATTTTGTTCCTGTTGACGACTCCGTAAATGTCGGTACAACTACCACCGGCATTTCCGTCACCGGAAGTGCTCAGGACTTCTATGCATTTCCCAATCCTGCCGGGGGTTCCGTTACACTGTACACAAAAGATATACTCACAAAAGTGTACATCTTTGACCTGTCAGGAAAAACATTATTGAGCCTCACTGGCTATTCATCCGGAAGCAAGATCGATGTCAGCCAGCTTCCGCAGGGATGCTATATCCTTCAGACAGAAAGCTCTTCCGGTCTTCAACAAAAGCTTCTGAGTATTACACGTTAGTTTTCTTCGTTTGATTTGAAATCCTCCCGCTAAGATAATTTCGGGGGGATTTTTTTTGCCATACACCGGATCCGAACTCAAATGGAGTAACAGGAGCGCAGGAAAAGTGTTTCTTAAAAACAATGAACGAAGAACACCCGGCGATTTTAATAGTTGACGGGCGAATGCCAGAATCAATAAATGAAATTTTCAAACCCGGTTCCGCCGGTACCAGTACACTGAAAGACCGGACTTGCATCGCCGGCATCTCCCGATAAACAGTTCAGTTTAGCCATAGTAATACTTTTGTGAAACCGGGAATAATAAAAATTTCCGGAATACCTTTATTCTGTCATATTCATTTTATAGATACCGGTCATACTTACAAAAACGCATCCGGTCCAGAATTTACAATTGATCAAAAATCGACCTCACATGGAATACAGAAAATTAGGAACATCGGGATTACAAGTAAGCGCATTGTCGCTTGGAAGCTGGCTGACTTTCGGCAAACTCATTTCCGATGAAGTTGCAGAAGAATTAATGGTTACTGCATACAATGCCGGAATCAACTTCTTTGATAATGCTGAAATTTACGCCCGCGGTAAATCAGAAATCGTCATGGGGAAAATCCTGAAAAAGCAAGGCTGGGACCGGAGTTCTTATTTGGTCTCCGGCAAAGTATTCTTTGGATTGGGAGAGGCCAAACCAAATCAGCGGGGCTTGTCCCGAAAGCATATTGTGGAAGGCTGCCACGGCGCCTTGAGAAGACTGCAGGTGGATTACCTGGATTTGTATTTCTGTCACCGGCCCGATAAATTAACACCGATTGAAGAAACCGTGTGGTCAATGCACAACCTGATTCTGCAAGGCAAAATTCTCTACTGGGGGACTTCTGAATGGGATGCATCAGAAATCATGGAAGCACACCTGATTGCCCGCCAGCATCATCTGATCGGGCCCGTCATGGAACAACCGCAATACAACATGTTCACCCGGGATAAGATGGAAAAAGAATTTCTGCATCTTTTTAAACATCACGGTATGGGCACGACCGTTTGGTCGCCGCTGGCTTCCGGCATTCTCTCCGGAAAATACCTGGATGGGTTTCCGGATGATACCCGTTTAGGTGCCGAAGGACTGGATTGGTTGAAAGACCGCTGGTTCCGGGAAGATTTACTCGGGAAAACAAGGAAAATAAAAATTATCGCTGACAAAATGGGCACCACACTACCGAAACTTTCGCTTGCCTGGTGCCTGAAAAACAAGGATGTCAGCACGGTGATCCTGGGTGCATCCAAGGTGATTCAGCTGCAGGAAAATCTTGGCGCCCTGGAAACGGCGGGTCAACTGAATGACTCCGTACTGATGGAAATTGATGCTGTACTTGGCAACAAACCCGTTCTGCCCGAATTTTAATCCCAGCGGATAAAAAAAAGGGGGCTCTCATCGAGCCCCCTTTTTCTTATTCACAAAGTCTCATCATGCCTCTCCGGGCAAATTTGATTTGGTGGTTTCTGAATACGGTACTACCTGCGGAATAAAATCCTGGTCGGCACCCGGCTTACCGTAATCGTAAGGCCAGCGGTAAACGGTCGGGATTTCTCCCGGCCAGTTTCCATGAAGGTGTTCTACAGGAGCAGTCCATTCAAGTGTTGAGGAGTTCCATGGATTCTGGACGGCCTTTTTACCTCTGTACATGCTGTAAAAGAAGTTAGCCACAAAGATGAGCTGGGCTAGTCCACCGAAAATTGCAAAGAGACTTACCAGCACATTAATATTCAATGCGGCATCAAAGCCTTCGTAAGCTGTGTAGGCATAATAACGGCGTGGAGCACCGGAAAGTCCGATAAAGTGCATCGGGAAGAATGTTCCATAAACACCGACAATGGTTAGCCAGAAGTGAAGGAAACCTGCCCGTTTGTTCATCATTCTGCCAAACATCCTGGGGAACCAGTGATAAATGCCGGCAAACATTCCGAAGATGGCTGAACTTCCCATTACAATGTGGAAGTGGGCAACAACGAAGTATGTATCATGAATATTGATATCCAGCGCTGAATCACCCAGGATGATTCCGGTAAGACCTCCGGAGATAAAGAACGACACGAGTCCAATCGCAAAAAGCATAGCTGGTGACAGGACAATATTTGCCCGCCACAGAGTAGCCAGGTAGTTGAATACTTTCACCGCAGACGGAATCGCAACAAGGAGTGTTGTGAATACGAATACCGATCCGAGGAACGGGTTCATACCGGTTATAAACATGTGGTGTCCCCAAACGATAAATGAAAGGAATGCAATGACCAGCATCGAACCGATCATCGCTTTATATCCGAAGATCGGTTTGCGGCTTTGGGTGGAAATTACTTCGGATGCAAGTCCGAGCGCCGGAAGCAGTACAATGTAAACTTCCGGGTGACCCAGGAACCAGAACAAGTGCTGGAAGAGAATCGGGCTACCGCCGGAATGGGCCAGCGGAGCACCGTTGATAAAAATATCAGACAGGTAAAAGCTGGTACCAAAGCTGCGGTCAAACAAAAGAAGGAGCGCTGCTGCAAAAAGTACAGGGAACGAAAGAATACCCAGGATTGCAGTGATCAGGAATGCCCATATTGTTAAAGGCAGACGTGTCATGCTCATCCCCTTGGTACGAAGGTTTAGAATGGTAACAACGTAATTGATACCGCCTAACAGTGCAGATGCAATGAACATAACCATACTGATCAGCCAAAGTGTCATCCCAAGTCCTGAACCGGGAATCGCCTGAGGAAGTGCGGATAAAGGAGGATAAATTGTCCAACCGGCAGAAGCAGGTCCGGCTTGAACAAACAGCGAAGCGGTCATGATTGCACACGAAGCAAAGAAGAACCAGTAGGAAAGCATGTTCAGGAATCCCGAAGCCATATCCCGCGCTCCGACCTGCAAAGGAATAAGCAGGTTACTGAAAGTACCGGACAAACCACCCGTCAGTACAAAGAACACCATGATGGTTCCATGGATCGTCACCAGGGCGAGATAAAAGTTCGGATCGAGTTTCCCGTCTTTCCCCCAATGTCCGATGATGCTTTCCAGGAATGCGAATTTCTGGCCGGGCCAACCCAATTGCAAACGGAAGATGAGCGACATGAACATCGCCAGCAATGCCATTACAATTGCAGTGACCAGGAACTGTTTGGAGATCATTTTGTGATCCTTACTGAACACGTAT
>DAORHY010000304.1:0-4598 GCA_035438225.1 Bacteroidia bacterium | reverse complement strand
ATCCATATACACAAACTGTTGCTGGTCGGTTATATGGATTGATATTTTGCCTGCACCACTCATTGCATCCAGTGCATTTTTCAGAATGTTCTCAATGACCCATTCAAAAAGGGGAACATTCATGGGAGCAAAAATTTCATGATGCGGTTTATCGATATGAAAAGTCACCTGGTCTGAGGTTCTGTTACGAATGTAATCCACAGAATGCCGGAGTACCTGATACACATCTTCTTTCTTCAGGGCCGGAGCTGCGCCGATTTTTGAGAAACGGTCGGTAATCGTTTGCAAACGCTGCAGATCCTTTTCAATTTCCGTTGTGTATTCCGGATTAGTGCCTTTCATTTTCAGCATTTCCAGCCAGGCAAGAAGTGATGACAGCGGAGTGCCCAATTGATGTGCTGTTTCCTTTGCCATGCCTACCCATACCTGGTTTTGTTCCGCTTTTCTGGAAGTGCTGAAGGCAAGATAGGAGACAAACAAAAATAAAGCGATCACTGCCAGCTGGAAATACGGATAATAACGCAGCCGAATGAGCAGTTCGGAATCCTTGTACAGGATGTATTGCTTAAAATTCTGGGCGATTTTAATTTCAATCGGCTCGTGCTGCTCGCGCATGGCGATAACTTCTTTTTTCAGGAAAACAGAATCGAGCGCTTTGAGGGAATCGAGATTCCGGTAAGAGATCACTTTAAAGTTTTCATCCGCCCAGATAACAGGAATCGTGTTGTTGTTACTGATCACACTGGAAAGAAAATTGATATCAGTATTTACCTCAGAAACATCTGCCAGTCTTTTTGTTGCCTCGGCCCAGAGCTCAATTTTTTTATGTTCTTCATCCGCAAGCTTATTCACTAATTTGTTCGTATACCACAATGAGGCAGCGCCAATCAGCAATGCTGCTATTAACAGCAGTAGTTTCCAACGTTGTTTTTGGGTATAAATATTCACGTCAGCGTGCGTGTTTTGGGAAAAACGCAGGATTTCCGGGAAAATTCCTGCGTAGACGAGTACAAAGATGGTAGATTTCCTTGAAATGGGAAATCAGATTAAGGACTAAATAGCTAAAATCCCATGAAAATCATCAGTTGAACAGCCCTGAAACCGGTTGCAGAATAAAATTTCATGGAACTCCCTGTTAAACAAGGCTTAATGAACCGCATTGAAATGCCGGAAGGGTGCTAAATCGGAAATATCACCCTCACTTTATTCACTGCTGCTCCAATCAATCTGGAGCTCTTCCTTTTTCTTACGGGATTCAACCCGTGATGTGTCCTTTTTAAACATGCCGAACTCCTCTTTCAGGATGCCTTTGAGATTTTGTTTCTCCCGGACTATATCCGTTTTCAACTTTTCTTTAACGCCTGTACGATCATACCCGAAACGCGGATTGTCAACCGGGCCTTTCATACTGATCAACAGCTGTGTGCGGCCGAGTCCGTCATCCTCGATTTCTCCGAATTCGCTGTTGGTCTGAACTTTTTTCCCAAGAATATCGGACAACATTAACCGCAGCCGGTAGTCCATGATGTTGTCAAAGTTATGGGTGCCACTTGCCGTGAGGTTCAAAGCAGACGAGTTGATCACCATCACCGGAATGGATATAATCTGGTTTGAAATGGAGATCTGATTTTTCAGTGTCGAAAACCGAATGTGATTCAGATCGGGAACCTTCAGGTATTTCGACAATGCCAAAATCGGGGTAAAATTATTCAGCTCACCATTTTCAATGGTAATATCACAGGTGGAGCGGACCTTCCTTGAATCACAATTGAGATCAACAGACCAGGCAGAACTGAATTGTACGTCAGCACTGACTCTTCCTCTCACATTTTTTTCTGTCATCGTGGTCTGGCCGAAATTCTCCATCTGTGTAAACAACTTCGTCACATCGAGGCGTGCAATTTTGGAATCGAAATTCATGTATACACTATCTTTCCGGGATGCATTGATCGTTGCATCCATGTAAACCATTCCATCCATCGCTGCAAAGGTCAGGCTGCGTCCGGTGATGACCTGATGATCGAGGTGAATCTTACCTTGCATACGGGAGGCCCGGAACTGACGAAAACGGATATTGGCAACGGTCACATCTAGATCACTGACAAGGCGGGGATTAAATTTAAGGATGTAGGAAGTATCACTTTGTGTCGTAGCGGTTTTGTTTGTCATCAGCTCATCCAGGTCCAGCATGTTGCTGTTGAGCCTGGCATTAAAGAGAGCCGGTTGATTCGGGATGAGTATGAAATTAATAAAATTATTGAACCTTCCACTCAACGTGAGATCACTGGATGAGATATTCCCGGTCAGTGTATTCACTACAACATCATTGTCCTGCAGGGTAAAATTCCCATTGAAGTTTTTAAACACGAGCGGATTGCGTTTTAATTGAAAGGCAACATTGCGTAAATCTACATTTCCGGAAGCCTGAACCTTGTACAGGTTGCCGGAATGTATGCCCGGAAGGTCTTTCACTTTCCCTGCAAATGCAATTTTCAGGTTCATATTGCCGGATAGTGATTCAAGCGTATCGTTTTTGATGAAATGTTGCAATTGGGACAAGTCCAGGTTGGCGGTGGCATGCAGCGAGAGAAACGGATTGGCTAAATCGGTCAGATGCAGATCGGCCTTCACCGGATGTCCGCCAAGGAGGGCTGTAAGCGCAGGAATCACCAATTCGTCTTTGCCATTCACAGAATGATTCATGTAAGTCCCTGTCAGATTCAGTTCTTGCAGTGAAATATCCTTATCGGTCGGGGCAATCGAACCATTCCGGACTGAAAAGGCCACTGCGACCTGAGGATTTGTCGTATGACTGATGTCTCCGCGGATGGTCGATTTGAATACAAACTTCCCTTTACTGGAATATCCATCGAAGTAATTTACATATACCGGAGGCAGCATGCTGATCAATGATTCCAGGTCGGCCTCGTGCGATGTGATCCCAAGATCCAGGCGGGTGTTTGCTTTTGCATTCTGTACGAGTCCTTCCACATCAAAAAGCAAATCAGCAATACGCACCGAACTTTTCCCGAAACGGTAAGTGTCTGCACGACTATCAACCGCCATTCCGGAATTAATCACCACCGGTTTTTGAACAATGTAATTTATCTTGTTGACATAAAAATGGCTGACGAAAAGATTCGCATTGGTGTTGAGCGTAAACTGATCTTCGGAAAATTTACCGCTAAGCGTGGATTCATTGGATGTAAACAGGTAATCTTGTCCGTCGTGTTCATTGAAATAACGGAAACGTACATCTTTGAGAATGACCTTTTGAACATCCACAGTGGATGAAACCGAAGCAGAGTCGCCTGAACTTTTCCAGAAATGATAATTGTTTTTCCCTTCAGCATCAATATGAATATTCACAACACCGTTTTTCACCAGCACTTTTTTGACAGCAATGTTATTGTCAAAAACGCCCATGATGTTAAACAAAAAGGAAATGTGCTTTGCATACAATAAGGTGTCCTTCGTAGGAGCATCGCATACTTCACGAGTCAGCACATCTTCCATGTCAAATGAAGCATATGGAAAATGGCGCAAGACTGAAAAATGAAATTCTTTTACTTTAATTTCGGTGGCAAGGTGCTGGTTTAGCTGTTCCAGCATCATCCTTTTTATTTCCGTTCCGTAAAAAAGCCCAATCAGAAATCCCAACGAAACAAAACCCGCCAAAATGATACCTGTCATTTTGAAGAAAATCAGCAGAGAACGTTTAACCCGGGAAGACATGTTTCTGATTAACGGGATATGCTTTTAATTTATTGCTGACAGGAGCAGGATTTCCGTTCCGGCTGAAGAACCGGTTCAGGACTCCACACAATCGCATGTATTTACGCAAAGTGACCCGATAGGTTGCTGATGCTAAGGATTGTTTGAAAGGGCAAAGAGCAAATGGGCAATAGTAAAAATGAAAATCCAACGCTTTACGAAAGAATAAAAATCAGGTTCCGGTATTCGCAAAAAATTTCCGGGAGACTTGCGGACACTGTAATGAAGCAAAATATTTACATGTGAATGTCATGCAACCAGGCCTCCAGTAGAGGAATTTCCCTGGCATCAACGAGTTTCAGCCCGACCATAGCTTCATAACAGCGGTGCAAATTGGCTCCGAGCTGTTGAACTCCGGATTTCAGATCCAGGTTTTCCAGCATTTCAGCAATCTTCAGGTTATTTGTATATCCCGGGATTTCATCGCTGAAATCACGCATCAGGTTATGCATATTGCGTTCCTGCCAAACAGTAGCAGGATGAAACAAAATGCTCCAGTTGTTTTCCCAGGCGATACGCTGGGCGATGAAGCTCCTCCAGATATCGGTCATCCTGAAGCTGCAGTACGAAGGCAGGTACATGAGGGGAAAAGCCTCCCTGAACCAGGTTGTATTCTGGCTGTTGAATGGACACCATGTTTTATTGCCCAGAGCAATCCGTACATCTCCTTCAAAATTCAAAGGCAGGGGCAGGATCAGCCGGTAAATCGCATCGACATCCGGATTTTCATTGGCCAGGCCTTGCTGGATGGGGCAATCGCATTCTTTTGCCTGAACATCTGACAAAGCGGGCAATAATTCCTGAAGTTTTTCAAGAGCAAAACC
>DAORHY010000303.1:0-4634 GCA_035438225.1 Bacteroidia bacterium | reverse complement strand
TCATTCGCCGAAGGCGGAGCGACTTTCAGGATGATGTCAGCAGTGTAAACCTCTTCTGCTGTATAGACAATGCGTGCTCCGGCTTCACTGAAATCAGAGTCCTGGATATTGGAAGCAGCACCGGCACCGGCTTCAATGATAATTTCATGCCCGTTGTTCACCAACAGGGAAATGGATTCCGGGATCAGCGGTATTCTGTTTTCCTGGAAAGATGTTTCTTTGGGAATCCCGATAAATAACTGCTTCTCTTGTTTCTTGACTTCGAGCATGGCTTCCTGGGGCTGCAGAGCAGCTGAAGCAGCAAGGGAAGATAAACCGGAAGGAAATTTCTCAATCATGTGAAAATGTAATTATTCTGGTCTCTGATTGTGGGGTTATCCGGACCGTTGTATGAGGATGAGGCAATAAATTTAGAATTTTTTCCGGCCATTCCACTAAACAATAGGCTCCACTGTTAAAATAATCATGAACACCTATTTCAATGGCTTCATTCGCGGAATTAATCCTGTAAAAATCGAAATGACAGATTACTCCTGCTTTTTCCGACCAGTATTCGTTAACAATGGAAAAGGTCGGACTGCTCACATTTTCTTCAACGCCCAGAGCTTTACACAAATACCTGATAAAAGTCGTCTTTCCGGCACCCATTTCCCCGTAAAAACAGATGATTCTTTCCTTTCCGTTAAATTTCAAAAGTTCCAAAGCGGCATTCTCCAGGTCGGATTCCCGGCTGACAATCAACTCCATGCTGCTTTGCAATTTCATTTAATAATTAAATACAAAGTTTCTGATAAATCAGTTCGGTCCGTTTACAACCGGCTTCCAATCCATCACATTCAACTCGCGTTTACAAAAACTGTATTCTTCGGATTGGCTGTTGGAACATACAATTATGGTCTTCTCTCCGGCATATTTGCCAACGAGATTCTGGTACCATTGTATTGACTTTTTATCGAGATTAGAACAAGGTTCATCCAAGAGGACCATATCCACATCACTCAATATCGCCAGGATCAGTTTCACTCTTTGTTTCATCCCGGAAGAATAATATTTCATCATCTTCTTCCTGGAAGCTGCCAGACCTGACAACTCAATCATTGTTTCCGCGTTCATGCCATTGACCGGTTTCTTGAACTGAAAATGGAATTCGATCAGTTCTTCCAGGTTGTATTCTTCAATCAGCTCCAGATATGGAGCAGAAATGGATACTCTTTCAAAAACAAGTTCGGGATCGAGCAGCTTATCTCCACTGCTATAGGAAATTTTTCCTTCTGTCGGAATGTATGCTCCTGCGAGCATTTGCAAAAAAGTAGATTTACCGGAACCGTTTGGTCCGAGGATCGCTATTTTCTCTGAAGGTTGAACAACAAGATCGAGTTCGCGAAAGATCCATTCCCGAAAGAACTTCTTGCCTGCCTTTTCTAATACGATCTTCACGGATAAATAAATTGGATAGAGAAAAAAATCAATCCTCGTCTTTGGAATAACCTTTCATGATTCCGCGTGTGGATTTACGGATAAACGAAAGAATCTGATCACGTTCAGGAGTTGCTGCCATTTCATTTTGCACCGCTTCAAGCGCGTGTGAATTGCTGTATCCTTTTACAAAAATGGTCCTGTAGATATGCTGAATTTCCGCGATCTTTTCATTACTGAATCCACGGCGACGAAGTCCGACAGAATTTATTCCGACATAAGACAAAGGCTCATGCGCAGCTTTAACAAATGGAGGAACATCTTTACGAACGAGTGAACCGCCGGAAATCATCACGTGCGCGCCAATCTGAACAAACTGATGAATCGCTGAAAGTCCGCCGATAATGGCGAAATCGTCGATGGTGATGTGTCCGGCCAGTGTGGCGCCGTTGGCAAGGATACAATGATTCCCCACGATGCAATCGTGAGCTACGTGTACATAAGCCATCAGTAAATTGTGGCTTCCCACTTCCGTTTTTCCGAGTGCCTGTGTACCACGGTTGATGGTTACAAATTCGCGAATCGTTGTATGATCACCGATAACGGCAGTAGTTTCTTCTCCATGAAATTTCAGATCCTGAGGAACAGCGGAGATCACTGCGCCCGGGAAAATATTGCAATTCTTACCAATCCTTGCGCCGGGAAAAATGGTGACATTGCTGCCGATCCAGGTGTCGTCACCAATCTCCACATTATCATGGATCATGGTGAAGGGATCAATCTTCACATTCTTACCAATGCGGGCATTCGGATGTATGACGACGAGGTTGTTGTTCATGGATGGAATTTCTGATTCGGATTCAGCCTTGAGTCAGCTGGCTTCATTACTTTTCTTCTTGTCGCGTCGCACGATTTGCGCCATCATTTCTGACTCCATGACAATTTTATCTCCTACATAAGCTTTGCCTCTCATGTGACAAATACCTCTGCGAATAGGAGTAATCAATTCAAGATGAAAAACAATGGTATCACCGGGAACCACCATATCACGAAAGCGCGTGTTGTCAACTTTCATGAAATAGGTCAGGTAATTTTCCGGATCCGGTACGGTATTCAAAACAAGGATCCCTCCTACCTGCGCCATGGCTTCGATCTGTATGACTCCGGGAAAAACAGGAGCACCGGGAAAATGCCCCGGGAAAAACCATTCGTTCATTGTCACATTCTTGACTCCGACAACATGATGGTCAGACAATTCAAGAATTTTATCGACGAATAAAAACGGTGCACGATGCGGAAGCAATTTCATGATTCCGTTTACATCGTATAACGGCTTTGCATTCAGGTCAACCTTTGGAACCTTCTCACGAAACCGGTCGCGTTTCATGAGTTCTTTAATCTTTCTTGCAAACTCAACATTGGCAACATGCCCCGGACGGGCAGCAAGAATATGGCCTTTCAGCGGCGCACCCACAAGAGCAAGATCCCCGACGATATCCAGAAGTTTATGCCGGGCTGGTTCATTCTGAAAATGAAGTTTTACATTGTTCAGAAAACCGCGTTCAGCGGTTACTTTTTCCTTATTGAATATTTTAGCAAGGTGATCCAGCCGCTGCTGGGACACCGGTTTATCAACCACCACAATTGCATTGTTGATGTCACCGCCTTTGATCAGGTTATTGTCAAGCAGCATTTCCAGTTCATGCAGAAAACAAAACGTCCTGCAATCGCTAACCTCGGTTTTAAACTCCCCGATATTGTAAAGTGTAGCGTGTTGTGTTCCCAGGAGGTCACTGTTGTAATCAACCATTACCGTGATCCTGAAATCTTCACTGGGGACAGCCAGCATTTCAGTTTTCCTTTTCGGGTCTTCATAGGTGATGTTCTCACTCAGCATGTAATAATGCCGTTCTTCCTTCTGTTCCTGAATTCCGGCTTTCTCAAGCAAATCGATGAAAGGCTTGGAACTTCCATCCATAATCGGAACCTCTGGTCCGTCGATTTCCATCAGAATATTATCGATCTCCAACCCCGCAAGAGCAGCCAGAACGTGCTCAATGGTGCTGATACGCGCACCGTTTTTACTGATAGTTGTACCGCGATCCGTATCGGTGACATTGTCCACATCGGCTTCCACAACCGGCTGCCCCGGAAGGTCAATACGCTGGAACTTGTATCCGTGATTCTCTGGGGCAGGCTTAAACGTAAGATTTACGCTGGCTCCCGTATGCAAACCAACACCCGATGCTGTGATCGGATTCAAAATGGTCGTCTGACGGATGATTTCGGGGGTTGATGATGTTGCCGGGCTTTCCTTCTTTGCTACAGAAGCCTCAACAACTGTCTGATTTACAATCATTTGATAAAATTTCTGAAAACAAGTCCGGAACGATATACCGGGGTTTTGGCCAAAAATAAAAATAAATATTAAATAACCCCTAAGAAGCTGAAAGTCGTCAGTTGCCAATCGCTGGTTCTTTCTTCCGAAAATGTCAAATTCGGTCGTTTTAACAGAACTCCGGTTTATTCACATAATTCCTTCATGCATTTCTCATCACAATTCTGTTAAAAATTCACGTACTCAATTCCAACAAATCAGAACCGGAATAAATGTACTCTTAAGTAATACTCCGCTGAGCATTTATATCAGTATAAATTTTGGGATAGAATCCGGCAATCACCTATTTGGTCGTCCATTCTTTTGATTTTAGATAATAATTAATAATATTGCCTAAAATGAATGATTCCCATGAAATTTAAACTATCTGTTCCTTTCACTTCAATTTTAATTGTTCTCTTTTTGCTTTTCACAGATGCTTCTCTTCATGCTCAGGAAGCTCCAACCTGTTCCACAGAAGAAATGGATGATTTTGTGAATCAGGATCCGAATGATGATTATTATTTCTGTCTGCGCAGAGTTTGCAATGATTTGAAAAACCAGGAATACGATTCTGTGAGATATTATCTAGAAAGGGCGATGTTCGGAAATGAAAATAAATTCACGATGTCATTTCCAAATAAAAAACTCAGGGATTTAAAAACATTCCTTGGAAATGATGTTTTTTCGGCCAAACCGAGGTACGATATTTCCATTGATTACACAGCTGCTGCCGAGCCTGCATCCGAACCTGTTCCTGCAACCAGTTCACCAACTCCGGATGCCGCAACTCCGGCTGTAGAAAAAACAGAACCTGCCTCCGGGAGTCCGGCTGCCACAG
>DAORHY010000302.1:0-4681 GCA_035438225.1 Bacteroidia bacterium | reverse complement strand
TACCAAACCTCCGGATACAGTTCAATCAATCCGGCACGACTACACAGTACCGGATTGATGATGTGGTATTGACGTATTCCGTCAGCTATCCAAACATTACGGCTTCCGGACCACTCAGTTTTTGCCAGGGTAGTTCGGTTACGCTTTCCTGTACGGCTGCTCCCGCTTATACATGGTCAACCGGGGCAACAACTTCTGCCATCACTGTGAATTCGTCAGGAAACTATTCTGCTACCATTACCGGAGTGAACGGATGTCAGGCTACAAGTAATGTCATCGTTGTCACAGTAAGCTCCCCGCCGGTACTATCTTCCTTCACTCCGGCTACTGCTTCTTACGGATCAGTGATCACAGTCAATGGATCAAATTTCAATGCGACAAGTGTGGTGAAGTTGAATGGAGTTTCCATCCCCTTTTCGTTGATCAATTCTTCCGTGCTTAGCTTTACCGTTCCGCCGGGTGCCACCGGCGGAACCGTTTCTGTCACGACACCTTGCGGTACAGCAAACAGTATCACTTCACTCTCAATACTTCAGTTTTCAGAGTTGAATGTGCGTGTTTTTATCGAGGGTTTTTACATCGGATCGGGATTGATGAACGAGGTGATCAGCAATACCGTCTGTGATACCATCACGGTAGAACTTCACGACCCCAATGCTCCTTCTACCATCATCGGTTCTCTGAATGGAACCATCAGTCCTTCCGGATACGGACAGTTTTTATTCCCGGCAGGACTTGCCGGAAACAGTTATTATGTTTGCATCCGGCACCGGAACAGTCTGGAAACCTGGAGTGCGGTACCCGTAACTTTGAATGCATCCCCCACGAGCTACGATTTTACCCTTTCTGCTGCACAATCTTTCGGAGGAAATCAAATGACTCTCCCGGATGGAAAAGCTGCAATGTACAGCGGCGACATCACACAAGATGGATTTGTGGAATCATCGGATATGAGTGCAGTTGAAAACGCTTCCCAGCAATTTTTATCGGGTTATTTTCCCGAAGATATAAATGGGGACAACCTTGTGGAATCAACAGATTACAGCATGATCGAAAACAGTAGCCAACTGTTCCTGATTTCAAGCCACCCGTAGGTTAACCAAATCCGGCATTCCCGGATTTCACATTCATTGATAAACGTAATCATTCCAATTACAGGACCTCCGGCCAACGATTCGAAAACACAAAAGGATATCAATCGTATTTCTAACTATTGGGATAACTCCTGTAAAAAATCGTTACGCTTTTTGAGCCATTGCGAAAAACAATTCACTTAAAAGCGCAAGGCGCGTACAGAAATTTTTAGCAACATTTATCTGCCGGATCGCAACACGGCTCATTTTTTTTCCCGGCATAAACTGTAATACTGAAAATACCCACTCCTGAAGATTTGTATTCTGCCAGCTCCGCTTCGCTGAGGTATTGCTTCAGAATATCATCCGGAACATGGATTGGTTTTTCTTTTTGCACCTGGACATTTTCAAATCCTGCATTTTTCACCATAGCAAGATAAGCCTCCTTTTGAATTGCACCGGAAATACATCCGGCATACATCTCTGCAGTACGAAGCAGGGCCGGGGGAAGGGTTCCTTTCAGCACAATATCTGAAATACTAAAATGTCCACCCGGTTTTAATACTCTGTGAATTTCCGATATAGCTTTTTGTTTATCCGGAACAAGATTCAGGACGCAATTGCTTACCACGACATCCGCAATGGCACTGGTGACGGGCATTTTCTCAATGTCTCCCAAACGGAATTCAACATTGTTGTAACCCAACTTCTCTGCATTTTTCCTGGCAAGGTCAATCATTGCTTCTGTCATGTCAATTCCGATAACCTTTCCACTCTCCCCTGTTTCTGCGCGGGCAACAAAACAATCATTTCCTGCTCCGGATCCAAGATCGATAACAACGTCACCTTTCCGGATCTTTGCAAATTCAGTAGGCAATCCACAACCCAGCCCGAGGTCGGCACCGGGTTCATACCCTTCCATTTTGGAATAGTCATCTGCCATGAGATGATATACTTCGTCGGAACAGCACGTCGAACCACAGCAGGAACTGGCATTGGTTTCCTTATCCTGGGTTGCGATTTCAGTGTACTTTTCACGAACCATTTTTTTGATGTCTTCTGTGGTTTGCATAGCTATGAGGTTTTGGGTTCAGGGTGTAGTGTTCCCAATTAAAGATTACGGAGTGATGGCAATCGTGTACTTACTACTTTATTCCAAACAAATTCCATCGTAATATTACGTTATTAAAATTCAAAAAAAATCAACAACACTTCTTCGCCGGATGTATACTTTTAAATAATGCTTCCATCACCTGACTGGCGATTTCCCATTCTTTTTCGTTGATACAATAACAGGTTTTTACTCCTTCGATTTCGCCTTTAATCAGTCCTGCCGATTTCAGTTCTTTTAAATGCTGGGAAATGGTCGACTGTGAAAGCGGCAACTCTTCAACGAGGTCACCGCAAATACAAGTTTGACGCTGTACCAGGATCTGAAGAATGGCAACTCTGGCAGGATGAGCCAGTGCTTTAGCATACCGGGCAATCCGGTTGTCTTTCAATGTAAATTCCTCTGTTTTGGCAGTGCCCATGACTTTAATTAATCGCAATATTACGATAAATAATTACTCTTGTCAAGGATTTATGAAAGTTTAACTCTTTTATTCAAAAAAAACAAATCAGCCCATTCTTTCTCTTTTGATGAGGTAAGGCAAAAGGACATTCCGGTACCCTTCATTGATGTCTGCCTCTACAAAATCAATACGGTATTGGCCACAGCGGAGTTTCAGGTCCTTCTTATAATTCGCCATTGCCTCCACATAGGTACTGCGGATTTCATTCGAATGGACCTTTACCTGCTCTCCGGATTCTACATCCACAAACAGGTACGGCCGGTTTTCAAAGTTAAATTCTTCTTCCCGCTTCTTATCAGTCACATGAAACAACACCACTTCATGTTTGTTGTGCTTCAGGTGTTGTAAAGCAGAGAATAATTCATCTGCACTTTCGCCTGATTCCATCATGTCACTGAATACGATCACAAGGGAACGCTTGTGAATGGTCTCTGCAATCTCATGCAAAGCCGCAGCAGCAGCAGTTGTTTTTCCGGTCTGAATTTTCGGATCGGTAATCAGTTTTTCCATTTCACCAAACATCATCTTGTGATGAATGGAACTGGAACGCGCCGGCGTATTCAACTCAATTTTATTTGAAAAAATACTTAGCCCCACAGCATCGCGCTGAAGGCGGAGCATGTACGCTATCGCAGCGGCACAATGCACTGAAAAATTTATTTTGTTCATCGCTACTCCATTCTTCCCTTCTTCCGGAAAGTGCATGGAGGATGAATTATCCAAAATTAACTGGCACCGCAGATTTGTTTCCTCTTCGTAGCGCTTTACAAACAATTTGTCTGACCGGCCATACAACTTCCAATCAATGTGTTTGGTGGACTCGGCTGTATTGTACAACCGGTGCTCTGCAAACTCTACCGAAAATCCATGGAACGGACTCTTGTGGAGACCCGTTATAAATCCTTCCACCACCTGCCTGGCAAGGATTTCAAGATGGCCGAGAAGCTGAACGTCGTGCTGATTAATAGGCATGGTGCGGAATTACTTCGTCTGAAGCTGAATATTAAATTTTCATTTACCTAATAACTAAATCCAATAGCTATGAACCAATAACTACTAACCAAAAACCAACCATCAATAACTAATAACCAATAACCAATAACTAATAACTAATCCCCCCAATCCCTCTCTTCTCCTGCTAAAAGTAAAAAAAATCGTCAACCATTTCAGCTTTCACAAAAACGATTAACGATTTTCAATAACTCTTTACCCGACAACCGGATATTGATTAACTCAGTTGAGCATTTAACTTGCCTGCAATAATGGATTTTGGAACGGCTCCCACCTGCTTGTCAACAACCTGTCCGTTTTTGAAAATCAACAGGGTCGGAATATTTCGGATACCAAAATTCATCGAGATATTCGGATTGTGATCGACGTTTACTTTGCCGATTACAGCTTTGCCATCGTATTCTTTGGAGAGCTCTTCAACGATCGGACCTACCATACGGCAGGGTCCGCACCATTCTGCCCAAAAGTCAACAAGCACCGGTTTGTCAGATTTCATCACCAGTTCTTCAAAGTTCGCATCATTAATTTCAAGTGCCATAATGTGTTTTTCTTCTTTTTTGTTAATATTAAATTGAATGCAATTTACTTACAAATAATGAGCCGATTGTGAACCACCTGACAAATCAGCAGTCTTAATTGAGTTTGTACTCCAGGTCTTTAATTCTATTGAGTTGGCTTATTAACTCCCTGTTTATCCCTATTTTCATCCTTTTTGAAGGCAATTCAAGACTTATTTTCTCCTCAGGATCCAGAATATTGAATTTTACAACACAGTTGCCTGGAGAATTGTTCAGGGTTGTGTTCAATTCGTTCAGGAATTTTTCAGAAACTGCATACAGAGGAATTTTAAAAGTAATTGACTTCGCCAGTTTATCCGATACGTCGGAAAGGTACTGCATACTGGTTGGCTTAGCTTCAAACTGATCCGGAGAATTGTAACGCGACTGAATCCTGGCCTTGACAAACACAAAAGATTCCTGCACCAGGAACTCCTTCATTTTTCCGTAGTCTTCACCGAACAAT
>DAORHY010000301.1:0-4683 GCA_035438225.1 Bacteroidia bacterium | reverse complement strand
GAAATGATACGCCTGGCGCATCAGAAAGGAATTCCTGTTGTGATCGATGCTGCCCAGGCTGTGGTTCATGAAACGCTGGATGTGCAGGATCTCGATTGTGACTTCCTTGCCTTCTCAGGGCACAAAATGCTGGGTCCTACAGGGATTGGTGTTTTATACGGCAAAATGAACCATCTCGAAGCGATGCCGCCCTACCAGGGCGGCGGAGAAATGATTCACTCCGTGAGTTTTGAGAAAACGACTTACAACGAAGTTCCCTATAAGTTTGAAGCCGGTACGCCGAATATCGCTGATGTCATCGCGCTGGGAACGGCCATTGATTACCTCAGTGCGATGGACCGGCCGGCAGCATTGAATCATGAACTTGGTTTAATGGAATACACCTCGTTGAAGCTACAGGAGATCGAAGGTGTTCAACTGATCGGTACATCTCCCGAAAAGGCCAGTGTTGTTTCCTTTGTCATTGACGGATTGAATGCACTGGATGTCGGAATGTATCTTGATACCATGGGAATAGCTGTGCGAACAGGTCATCATTGCACGGAACCGGTGATGAACAGATTCGGTATTCCCGGAACGATTCGCGCGTCCTTTATGTTCTACAATACTTACCAGGAAGTTGATCTTCTCATTGAAGGTGTAAAGAAAGCCATTGGCTTGTTGAAATGAATACTACAGAAACCGTGAACATCACCGAAATCGAAAAGGAAATTATCGCTGAGTTTGAACTGTTCGAAGAATGGTCTGAAAAGTATGAGTACATCATTGAGTTGGGACAAAAACTTCCTCCCCTTGATGCAGCATATAAAAAAGACGAAAACAAAATAAAAGGTTGCCAGAGTTCGGTCTGGCTGCATTCGTATTCCAAAGAGGGCAGAATCTATTTCGAAGCAGACAGCGATTCAACTTTTGTGAAGGGAGAAATCGCCTTGTTAATCAGAGTGTTGTCGGAACAGCAAGCGCAGGCGATTCTGGATGCACAACTCGGATTTATTGATGCGATCGGATTGCGTCAGCATCTCGCTCTGACCCGTGCAAACGGACTGGCGGCGATGATTAAACAAATGAAACTCTACGCACTGGCGCACCAAAGCCGGCAAACAGCATGACAGAAGAGAATAAACCATCCGTTCCGGACACCGATTACGTGAGACCTCTTCGTGACAGAGTCATTGAAGTACTCAAGACCTGCTACGATCCGGAGATTCCCGTAGACATCTATGAACTCGGTCTGATTTATGAAGTTCGTGTGGATCCGGGCAACGACATTTATATAAAGATGACGCTGACTTCACCTGCTTGTCCGGTTGCGGAAACGCTTCCTCCGGATGTGGAACAGAAAGTCAGGAATATTCCGGATGTGAACAATGCAAAAGTGGAGATTACCTTTGATCCCCCGTGGGAAAAAGACATGATGAGCGAAGAGGCAAGGTTGGAACTGGGGATGTGGTAGCTGTATTATTTCTCACAGAGGTTGAATGGAGTAACCTAGAGATGAGGAGAATGAACAATGGAAGAAATAGTTAACAGGGTATCTGAAAGCGGTCTGCTCACGATCGATCTGGAGGAATTGCATACTCCGGGGGAACGGGTGCTTTTCGACATTAAGGGTTGGCTTTTTGAGGAACTAATTCTAAAGGAAAAGGATTTCCGTGACCGGATGAAGAATCACGCCTGGGAGAGTTACACGGATAAATTTGTTGCAGTAAGTTGCAGTGCCGATGCAATTGTGCCTACCTGGGCTTATATGTTGATTGCTTCCCGGCTTGCTCCGTTTGCAAAAAAAATTGTTTTTGGAGATTTGAAAAAACTGGAAGAAGAGCTTTTTCATGATCAGCTTTTGCAATTGAAACCTGCGGATTTCAGGGATCAGCGGGTTGTCATCAAAGGGTGTTCAAAACAGGAGGTCCCTGTTTCTGCTTATGTGGAACTGACCGCTTTTCTGAGACCGCTGGTAAAGAGCATCCTGTACGGCGAACCGTGTTCGACCGTCCCCGTTTATAAGAAAGTGGAGAAATAAATTCTCCTTACGGCTCAGAACCCTGGTAGATTTTTTCCTTTGCGTTCTCGTAATCGCGAGAATCCTTATCCATGAACCTGGAAAACAACCGTTACAAATCCGGAAACCTCGATCTGCTTGATCTTGCTCAGGAGTTCGGTACTCCATTGTATGTTTACGATAGTCAAATAATCGCCAATCAATACGAGCGTGTGCAAAAAGCATTTGGAGGGGTTCGGTTGAAATTGAAATATGCCTGCAAAGCCCTTTCCAACCAGGCGATCCTGAAGTACATGAAAAAACTCGGGGCCGGACTGGATGCAGTGTCCATTCAGGAAGCAGAGTTGGGATTGCTTGCAGGGTTTCCGGCCTCTGAGATTTTGTTTACTCCGAATGGGGTATCTTTTGAAGAAATCAAGAGAGGTGTGGAAATGGGATTGGTAATCAACATCGACAACATCTCCATTCTGGAACAATTCGGCAATGAATATGGAAGTTCTGTTCCCTGTTGTATCCGCCTGAACCCGCACATTGCAGCGGGCGGAAATCAGCATATCCAGACGGGGCATGTTGACTCCAAATTTGGTATTTCCGTATATCAGCTCCGGCACATCGAGCGCGTTGTAAAATCCTGCTCCATCCGTGTAGAAGGCTTGCACATACATACCGGTTCAGAGATCCTGGATTCATCGGTGTTTCTCCGCGCAGCGGAATTGATGTTCGATGCAGCACAGCAATTTCCGGATTTAAAATTTATTGACTTTGGGAGCGGGTTCAAAGTTGCTTACAAAGAAGGTGATGTCACCACCGATATTGAAGAACTCGGAAGCGAACTGACAGAGCGTTTCGTTGCTTTTTGCAAACAATACGGCAGGGAGCTGGAGCTGTGGTTTGAGCCCGGAAAATTTTTAGTCAGCGAGTCAGGTTTGCTCCTGGTTCATGTGAATATTATCAAGCAAACGATGGCCACTGTTTTTGTCGGAGTTGATTCGGGGCAGAACCATTTGATTCGTCCGATGTTTTACGATGCATACCATGAGATAGTAAATATTTCAAATCCATCCGGAAAACAGCGTATATATACCGTGGTTGGTTATATCTGTGAAACGGACACCTTTGGATGGGACCGGAAACTTCATGAAGTACGGGAAGGAGATATTCTCGCCATTAAAAATGCAGGGGCATATGGGTTTACCATGAGCAATAATTACAATTCCCGTTTACGTCCCGCCGAGGTACTGATTCATGACGGGAAACCGCATCTAATCCGTAAGCGTGAAAGCCTGGATGATCTTCTCCGCAACCAGGTAAATATAGACATTTGATTATCACGGCATTTCGCATTGTTATACCGGAATTGATTCTTCAATTATTCCCTTCCTGTTTGGATGCGAATGATTAATTTTAGGCAATTCAAAACGTATGTCATTACAGTCGGAACAGTTTTTATTTGATGCGGAATCCCGTGTGTTTGACAAAGAACACCGGCGAAAGCTGGCATTCAACATTCTCCAGTATGACAAGAAGGTGGAAGAAGGCAAGCATCAGTTTGCTGATCTTGAGACGGCACGGCAGCGTGCCGCCACATTGAAATGGCGTGTGGGTGAAAACCTCGATAAGTACCTCATCGAATTCGAAGCCAATTTTATTAAACGTGGAGGAAAAGTGATCTGGGCACAGGATGGCGAAGAAGCCATGGCTGAGATTCTCAGGATCATGAAAAGTGCGAATGCCCGTACGGTCGTGAAGTCGAAATCCATGACTACGGAAGAAATTCATGTAAATGCCGCACTCGAAAAAGAAGGCATCGAATCGATTGAAACGGATCTTGGAGAATTCATAGTTCAATTGCGCAATGAACATCCGTATCATATTGTTACCCCGGCCATGCATCTTTCAAAAGAAGATGTTGCAAAGACCTTTCATGAAAAATATAATTTACCGATAAAAAGCACGCCAAAGGAAATAACTGCGTTTGTGCGTGAGCGTTTGCGCACAAAATACCAGCACGCAGATGTCGGGATCACAGGAGCAAATTTTCTTATCGCAGACACCGGCGGTGTGGCCGTGACCGAAAACGAAGGAAATGCGCTGATGTCGGTCGCATTTCCAAAAATTCACATTGCGATTGCCGGCATTGAAAAAATTATTCCTTCGCTTACAGACCTTGATCTGTTCTGGCCATTGCTGGCGACGCATGGAACCGGACAGAATATTACCGTTTACAATTCCATCACAACAGGCCCGCGCCAGCAGGATGAAAGTGATGGCCCGACGGAAATGTATGTCGTACTGCTCGACAATGGCCGTACCCATCTGCTTGCACAACAGGAACAACGTCAGGCATTGTCCTGCATCCGTTGCGGCGCATGCCTGAACGGTTGTCCGATTTACAAAGGTGTCGGTGGTCATGCATACGGGAGTACTTACAGTGGACCCATCGGTTCCGTTATTACTCCGCATTATGAAGGAATGAA
This sequence comes from Bacteroidia bacterium, assembly GCA_035438225.1. Classification (GTDB taxonomy): domain Bacteria; phylum Bacteroidota; class Bacteroidia; order AKYH767-A; family 2013-40CM-41-45; genus JADKJP01. Next base: position 207 of record DAORHY010000301.1, on the reverse strand, counting down.
GGAATTCAAACACCTGAGCTATGCTTCCTCATTGTGTGGTAAGTGCACGGAAGTATGTCCGGTACGGATTGATTTGCATAAACTTTTACTCTATAACCGCCGTGATGCAGTCGACCAGGATCTGAATCCCGGAACTGAACGATGGATTTTTTCATTCTGGAAGAAAGCAATGCTGAACCGTACCCTGCTAAATATGGGTGGTTCGAG
>DAORHY010000300.1:0-4691 GCA_035438225.1 Bacteroidia bacterium | reverse complement strand
TCCACTCCGCCCAGAATCAACACAACCGGACGGTTGAAGCTTTCCAGTGCGTACCAGGTAGAATTCACATTGGTGGCTTTTGAATCGTTGATAAATTCAATGCCGTGTACAGTGGAAACATGTTCCAGGCGGTGTTCAACATTCCGGAAATCCGAAAGGCTTTCGCGGACTACTTCTTTCCGGATGTCCAATACGCGGGAAGCAATGCCGGCCGCCATGGAATTATACAAATTGTGTTTACCCTGTAGTGCAAGTTCATGGATCAGCATAGTGAAGTGGGGTTGGTTGGTTAGTATGTTTATGTTTATGTTTTCGTTTTCAAGCCAGGCTCCTTCTTCTACTTTATTTTTTATGGAAAAAGGATACCGGTGTGCCTGTATGTTTGCTTCGCCGATATAGGTATTCGTGATTTCATCATCCGCACAATAGATAAAAGCATCTGCCGAAGTCTGGTTTCTTGCGATGCGGAATTTTGACTTCACATAATTTTTCAGTTCGTATTCATACCGGTCCAGGTGATCCGGGGTAATGTTGGTCAGAATGGCGATGTCGCACTTGAAGTCGAACATTCCATCCAGCTGAAAACTGCTCAACTCTATCACATAGACATCGTGATTGTGTTCCGCAACCTGCAAGGCCAGGCTTTTACCGACATTACCGGCAAGGCCTACATTGAGACCGGCTTTTTTCAGAATGTGGTAAGTCAGGAGCGTTGTCGTCGTTTTACCGTTTGTTCCCGTAATACCAACCATCTTTGCATTGGTATACCGCCCTGCGAATTCAATTTCGCTGATGACAGGAACTCCGGATTGCTTGAACTTTTTAACGATCTCCGCTTTCTCCGGAATACCGGGACTCTTCACAACTTCGGAAGCATTGAATAATGCACCTTCCGTGTGTCCTCCTTCTTCGTATTTAATCCCGTGATGATTCAGGAGACGTTTGTATTGTTCCTTGATCATACCGGCATCTGACACCAACACATCATACCCTTTTTTCAGGGCAAGAACAGCTGCTCCCACGCCGCTTTCTGCGGCTCCAAGGATGAGTATTCTTTTGTTTGCGGATGTGTTCATTCTGTATTTGTGTGCTGAAGAATATTCTTCTGCTATCTTAATTTGAGTGTGACCACAGTAATAATGGCCAGCATAATTCCAATGATCCAGAACCTGGATACAATTTTTGATTCGTGATAACCGAGTTTCTGGTAATGATGATGCAGCGGGGACATCCTGAAGATCCGCCTTCCTTCACCGTATTTTCTTTTGGTAAACTTGAAATAGCTGACCTGGATCATCACCGACAGGTTTTCGACCAGAAATATTCCACACAGAATCGGGATGAGGAGTTCTTTTCGAATTGCGATTGCAAACGTTGCAATGATTCCGCCCAATGCCAGGCTGCCGGTATCTCCCATAAAAACCTGCGCGGGATAAGCATTGTACCATAGAAATCCAACACACGCTCCGACGAACGCGGAGATAAAGACCACGAGTTCGCCAGCATTCGGGATGTACATGATGTTGAGATAATTTGCAAACACCGTATTGCCGGATACATATGCCAATACCCCGAGTGTTGCGCCAATAACAGCAGATGTCCCTGTTGCCAGGCCATCTATGCCATCGGTAATGTTTGCGCCGTTTGAAACAGCAGTGATGATCAGGATCACTACGGGAATAAAAATGAGCCATGCCCAACGGCGATAATCCGGACCCATCCATTCCAGAAGTGAAGCATAATCGAATTCATGATTTTTGACAAAAGGAATGGTCGTCTTCGTTGACTTCACTGCCTTGGGAGAAACAAGCACATTCTCATTTTGCCGGATATTCTCAATCACATTTGCGGATTGTGTCTGAAGCTGTATTTCTTCCTTGCCTGCTTTTTCTTTCACCACCACAAACGGATTAAAATACAATGTGCACCCGACAATTAATCCCAGTCCGACCTGGCCCATAATTTTGAAACGGCCCGCCAGTCCTGCCTTGTCTTTTTTAAACACCTTGATATAGTCATCAATAAAACCGATCAGTCCAAGCCACACGGTGGTGATGATCATGATGATTACGTATACATTGAGTAAACGGGCAAATAACAGTGTCGGAATCAGAATAGCGCCCAGCATAATCAAACCGCCCATCGTCGGGGTACCCTGCTTTTCTTTCTGACCATCCAATCCGAGATCGCGGACAGTTTCTCCAACCTGCATTCGGAGGAGATATCCGATGATTCGCTTACCAAAAATCAACGATATAATGAGGGAAGTAATGATTGCCAACGCCGCACGGAATGAGATGTACTGGAACACACCTGCTCCGGGCAAATCAAATTCCTTGTGTAAATAGGCAAAGAGGTAGTACAGCATATCAGTTGATGAGGTTGAAAAAATCCTGCAACACTTTTTTGTCATCGAAAGGCATGCGGACACCTTTCACTTCCTGGTATTTTTCATGGCCCTTCCCTGCGACCAGGATAATGTCACCCGGCTGAGCAAGTGACACAGCAGTTTTGATCGCTTCTTTCCGGTCAACAATTGAAAGGGTTTTTCTGACTTCCCCCATCGGAACTCCTTTTTCCATTTGGTGAATAATTTCCGAAGGATCTTCCGAGCGCGGGTTGTCGCTGGTAAGGATCACTTTATCACTAAGTTCAACGGCGATCTTTGCCATCACAGGACGCTTTGCCGCATCGCGGTCGCCTCCGCAGCCGACAATTGTGATTACACGTCCCTGTCCCGACCTCACATCATGAATAGTGGAGAGTACATTCTGCAATGCATCCGGTGTGTGTGCATAATCCACCACACCGACCACATTTGCGCGGGAGGTCAGGAAATCAAATCTCCCTTCAACGGGTGCCAGTTTGCTGACCGCAGTCAGCACTTCCAGTTTCGGCTCATCGAGGAGCAACGCTGCAGCATAGGTGGCAGTGAGATTGTATGCATTGAAACTACCCACCAGCCTGCAAAGCACTTCGTGTCCATCCAGGTTGATCAACAACCCGGAAAAATGATTCTCGATCAGCTTGCATTTGTAATCACTCATCGAACGAAGGCTGTAGGTATACTTCCTGGCTTTTGTATTTTGCATCATCACCAGCCCGTTCTTATCATCGAGATTTGTCAGTGCAAAAGCAGACTCAGGAAGGCTGTCAAAAAATCCTTTCTTCGCCCGGATGTATTCTTCAAATGTTTTATGATAGTCGAGATGATCGTGTGTGATGTTGGTAAACACCCCGCCGGCAAAACGAAGCCCGGCGATTCGATTCTGAACCACCGCGTGCGAACTCACTTCCATGAAAGCAAAGGAACATCCTTCGTCCACCATGGCAGAAAGCAAAGCATTCAGCTGTAAGGGATCCGGTGTAGTGTGTGTAGCAGGAATTACCTGGTCATTGATCTGGTTCCTTACAGTTGACAATAAACCGCAGGGATGTCCGAGTGATTTGAAAAGCTGAAACAACAATGTCGCTGTCGTCGTTTTTCCATTGGTTCCGGTTACACCAACCAGTTTTAATTTTTCAGAAGGGTTACCGTAATAATTGGATGCGATCTGCGCCAGTGCCAGGGAAGAATCTGCAACTTTAACGTACGTTACACCGCTCTTTAACCCGGAGGGGAATTCTTCGCATACAATTGCCGCTGCTCCATTTTCAATCACCGCCGGAATAAACCGGTGACCATCTGCCTGTGTTCCCCGGATGGCGATGAACAGACAACCTTCACGAACTTTCCGCGAGTCAAAACATACATCCGTAATGACAGTATCCGTAAATCCGGCTACATCAAGGATGCCTGTTTTGTACAAAATATCTTTCAATATATTCATCACTCAGCTTAATTCAATCACAATTTGTTGTCCTTTGCGTATCCTGGATCCGGCAGGGAGAGACTGACGGGTAACCCAGCCTTTGCCGCTTACCCGAACATTTAATCCTGCATTTTCGAGTATGTATAACGCGTCCTTCAGGCCCATCCCAACGACATTGGGAGTCAGGCCGGCAATTGTTTTTCTTTCGTTCGTCTTGAGTTGATCTGCCCGTGCATCCACACTCACCCAGTACGCTTCGGGATCAGATGCAACTGCAGGCAGGTTCAGCTTGTCAAGAACCTTTTTTAAATCCCGGTGCTGTCCAGCCTTCGTTACCGGAACCGCAGGAACAATTGAATCTGTGATCACCGGGGACTCATTCATGTCCAGGTGATTTGAATACACTTTATCGGCAATCTCTTTGAAAATTGGTGCTGCAACGGCTCCTCCGTAATACACGTCGTTCGACGGAGCATAAACCACAACAATGCAGGAATACTTTGGCTTGTCAGCCGGAAAATAGCCGACAAAAGATGCCTGGTAAGTCATGTGTTCTTTATCGTAACCATACTTATTATTGAAAATCTGTGCCGTCCCGGTTTTCCCTGCTATTTTGTAAGGTGACTTGTTCAGCATGGATGCTGTACCGTGGGTGACCACACCTTCCAGTATCTCATGCGCTTTTGCAAGCACATCGGGTGAGGCTATGGAATCCCTGATTATTTCCGGAGAAACTCCCTGACAACCTTTCCGTGATTTAAAATTGACAAAAGTGGAGTTAACGTCTGATCGTCATTGATCATGAAGCCGTTTGCAATCGAGCATCCCAAAATAATAAACGAGTTATGAGGTATTTTATCTAAATTACCTGCACGGTCT